>NZ_CAXQBR010000103.1 GCF_964222135.1 Euzebya sp. | reverse complement strand
GCCATCCAGGCGGGCGTACCGACACACCGGGGGGCCACCTCCAGGCCCTCTAGGCTCCGGGGTGATGAGCGACACGGTGGTGTGGATCACGGGCGCGTCCTCGGGGATCGGCGCGGCGCTGGCCGCGAGCGTGCCGTGGGAGGGGGCGACCACCGTCGACGTGTCCCGCTCCGGCGGGACGCCGGGCGCGGTCCACGTCGCCGCCGACCTCTCCGACCCCGCGAGCTGGTCCCGCGTCGTCCGCCACGTCACCGCCACGCTGGCCGACCGACGGCCGACGCGGGCGGTGCTCGTCCACAACGCCGCGACGCTCGACCCGATGGGTCCCGCCCACGCCGTCGACCCCGACGGCTACCAGCGGGCGGTGCTGCTCGACAGCGCCGCCCCGCAGGTGCTGGGCGCCGGCTTCCTCGCCGCGGTGGCCGGCGCCCGGTCGGTCACCGAGGCCGTGCTGGTCGTGCTGACCAGCGGCGCCGCCTCCTCGGTGTACGAGGGGTGGAGCGCCTACGGGGCGGGCAAGGCCGCCGTCGACCAGTGGGTGCGGACCGTCGGGGCCGAGCAGCGCCGCCAGGAGCGCCCGGTCCGGGTGGTCGCCGTCGCCCCCGGCGTGGTGGACACGGCGATGCAGACCGCCATCCGGCGCACCGGTGACGCGGACTTCCCCGCCGTCGAGCGGTTCCGCCGCCTGCACGCCGATGGCCAGCTCACCAGCCCCGAGGACGCCGCGGCCGGCATCTGGGCGGTCGTGCAGCAACCCGACCTCGACACCGGGTCGGTCGTGGACCTGCGGGGTGGGCGATGAGAGCCACCGCCACCGCACCGCCCGCCAGGTGGCCGTGACCGACGAGCGCCGCGGCCGGCACCTGATCCGTCGCTCGATCGCCGTCGGCGGCGTGGTCGTCGCGTTCACCAACGCCGTGGCGGTCGTGGTCGTCGTGACCCTGCTCGTGGTGGTGCTGCCGACACCGGACGAGGCCGACGACCTCGTCGTCGAGAACCTCGTGATGGCGGCGGTCTACGGCGGCGTGGCCCTGGTCGTCGGGCTCATCAGCGGACGCCGCCGAGCCCGTCGGCGACTCGAGTGGCTCCGCGACGGCCGCGGCCCGACGGCCGCCGAGCGCCGCGGCACGATCGGCATCCCCTTCGCGACCGCGCGCCTCCAGATGGGCCTGTGGCTGGTCGCCACCGCAGCCTTCGGGCTGGTCGATGGGCTGCACTCGGCCCTGCTCGGCGTCGAGGTCGGCGTCACGGTGCTCATCGGCGGGCTGGTGGCCAGCGCGTCGACCTACCTGCTGGTGGAGCGGGTGAACCGCCCGCTGGTCGCCCGGGCCCTGGTCGATGCGCCCCTCCACCAGCAGCGCGGCACGGGGGTGGCGTGGCGGACGATCGTGTCGTGGCTGCTCGGCACCGCCTTGCCGGTCGTCGGGGTGGTGCTGCTCAACGGACTCGCCCTCGGGATCGACATCCCCCGCAGCGAGCTCGCGATCGCGACGTTCGTCCTCGGCCTGGTCGCCGTCGTCGGCGGCCTGATCATCATGGTGTTCGCCGCCCGGTCGATCGCCGATCCGCTGAAGGAGCTGCGCGGCGCGGTCGTCGACCTGGCCGAGGGTCGCTCGGACGTCGCGGTCCCGGTCAGCGACGCCGGCGAGGTGGGGATCCTGCAGACGGCGTTCAACCAGATGTCCGCCGGCCTGGCCGAGCGCGACCGGTTGCGCGACCTGTTCGGCCGCCACGTCGGCGAGGAGGTCGCTCGGCGCGCGCTCGACGAGGGCGTGGCGCTCGGCGGCGAGGTCCGCGACGTCGCCGTCCTGTTCGTCGACGTGACCGGGTCGACGGGGCTGGCGGAGCGGTCGGACCCGACCACGGTCGTCGAGCGGCTCAACCACCTGTTCGGGATCGTGCTCGACGTCGTGGAGGACGCCGACGGGACCGTCACGGCGTTCGAGGGCGACGCGGCGGTCTGCGTCTGGGGGGCGCCGGCGGCCCACCCCTCCCCCGCCACGGGCGCGCTGTCCGCCGCCCGCGCCATGGCCGCCCGCCTCGCCGAGGACGACGGCGCCCTGCCGGCGGGGATCGGCGTGGCCGCCGGCCCGGTCGTGGCGGGCAACATCGGCGCGCACCAGCGCGTGGAGTACACCGTGATCGGCGACGCGGTGAACACCGCCGCGCGGCTGAGCGACCTGGCGAAGGACCGGCCCGGCCGGGTCGTCGCCGACCGGGCGGTGGTGGAGGCGGCGGACGACGACGAGGCGCGCTGCTGGACCGCCGCGGGCGAGGAGGTCCTCGCCGGCCGCCGGACCGCGACGGCGCTGGCCGTCCCGGCGTGAGGCCCCGCCGGTCAGGCGGGCACGACCTTCAGCACCTGGCCCTCGAGGCTCATGACGTAGACCTCGCCCTCGCCGTCCACCCCGAAGCCCACGGGTGAGGGGACCGACACGCCGAGGTCGGCGGCCTGGGTGACCTGGCCGCCCTCGACCACGATCGCCCGGACCGAGGAACGGCACAGGTCGGAGTAGAGGTACGCGCCGTCCAACCCCTCGATCGCCTGCCCGCGGTACACCACGCCGCCGGTGATGGAGCAGCTGCCGTCGCGGTGGAGCTCCTCGTGGACCGGCCCGACGTGGTCTCCCAGGTCGCCGCCGGCGAAGGGTCGGGAGCCCTCGAAGATCGGCCAGCCCATGTTCGCGCCGGCCGCGCCGGGGATGTCGAGGACGTCGATCTCCTCGACCGCGCCCTGGCCGACGTCGGCGATGTACAGCAGCTCGGTCTCGGGGTCGAAGCTGAACCGGAACGGGTTGCGCAGCCCGTAGGTGTAGAGCTCGGGCGCCCCGCCGCCCTGGGTGAAGGGGTTGTCGGCCGGGATGGCGTAGCGCTGGCCACCGCCGGGCTGGAGGTCCCGCACGTCGATGCGGACCAGCCCGCCGAGGAGGGTCGAGGTGTCCTGGCCGTTGCCGTAGGTGTCGCCGCTGCCGCCGCCGTCGCCGAGGGCCCACCACAGGTTGTCGTCCGGCCCCCACACGAGGTCGCCGCCGTTGTGGTTCGATGCGGGCTGGTCGACGCGCAGCACCGGGGTCCGCGACGCGGCGTCCACCCCGTCGGCGGTCAGGGCGAACAGGTCGATCACCGTGTCGCCGGCGTCGTCGGTGGAGGACGTGAACAGGCGCGTGCCGGCCGGGTCGAAGGCCATGCCGAGCAGGCCGCGCTCACCGCCGGTGGAGACGGTGTCGGTGAGGTCGAGGACCGTGCGGACGCCGGTGGGGCCGATCGCCTGGACGCGGCCGCCGAGCTCGGCGACCCACAGCTCGCCGGTGTCGGGTCGGGCCTTGAGCATCACCGGCGAGTCGAGCGACACGACGGGCTGCAACCCGACGGCGACCGACCCGAGGTCGGTGGGGGGTGGGGAGTCGTCGGGGCCGACGACCAGCACCTCGGCCGGGGGGCGGGCGTCGAGGTGGGCCCGGGTGGCCGGGGTGGGCTGGTCCTCGGCGGTGTACAGGACCGGCGCGCCGCGCTGGGCGGCCAGCGGGGCGACGGCGAACAGGTAGGTCCAGTCCGCGGCGCCGTAGCCGTCGGCCAGGACGACGACGTCGGACCGGTCCCCTCCCCAGAGGTCCTCGGCGATGGCGACGGCGGTGGCGTCGCGGGCGGCACCGGCCACCCGGCGGACCTCGGCGTGGGTCGCCGCCGCGTCGGCCACCGCGGCCGAGAGGGCCGCCTCGCCGCCGACCAGGACGATCCGCGCGGGCTGCCAGCGCTCGAGCGCCGCGGCGGTGGGCGCGCTCAGCGCGTCGCCGTCGGTGACCAGCACGCGGCTGGACGTCGCGGCCGCCCACGCCCCGACCGCGCCGGCGTCGGCCCAGTCGTCGGCGCGGGCCAGGACGACGGTGTCGGAGGGGTTCCCGATCGCGTCGCCGAGGGCCACGGCGGTCTCGAGGCGGGTGGGGCCGGCCAGCCGCTCGACGCACCAGGGACCCTCCGCGAGGGCGTCCTCGGCCTGCTGGCTGACCGCGTCCACGCCTCCGACGACGTAGACGGTCGGGCCGTCGCCCCCCGGGCACGTGCCGGGCGCCATGGTCCGCTCCAGCTCCGCCGCGACCTCCGGGCGCAGGGCTGCGCCGGGCCCCCCGTCGGTCAGCAGCAGCGCGCCGTCACGTCCAGCCAGGGCGGTGGCGGCGAGGGTGTCCGGGAAGGCGTCGGCCCGTCCGACGACGGCTACGGGACTGGATCCGCCGTCGGGGTCCCTGGCCTGGTTGATCGCGACGGCTGCGGCGACGGGATCCTCGGCGTCGCCGATGCGGGTCGGCTCCTGGGCGGTGGCCGGCGGCGGACCGGCCGTCGCGGTGAGCGCGGCGACGAGGGCCAGCGCGAGCAGCAGGCGGGGTGTGGTCATGTCAGCCTCCGACGATGCGGTGGACGGGTCCCTCGAGGGACAGGACGTACAGCTCGGCGTCGGAGCCCTGCCCGAAGGCGACGGGCGCGTCGACGGCGAGGCCGGTGTCGACGTCGCCTTGGACCTGCCCGTCGGCGGTCAGGTCGAGCGCGAAGATCCGGCCGTCGCAGAAGTCGCTGTAGAGGTAGGCGCCCCGCAGCGCCGGGATCGCCTGCCCGCGGTAGACGTACCCGCCGGTGATCGAGCAGCCGCCCCGGTCGCCGTGGCGGTAGGTGTGCACCGGCGCGACGACCGGGCCCTCGGCGGGCTGGCCGTCGAAGGGCTGGTCGCCCTCGAACCGCGGCCAGCCGTAGTTGAGGCCCGGCTCGTCGGCGGGGACGGCGTCGATCTCCTCCACCTCGTCCTGGCCGACGTCGGCGACCCACAGCCGGCCGGTCTCGGCGTCGAAGGAGAACCGCCACGGGTTCCGCAGCCCGTAGGCCCACACCTCCGGCGCACCCTCGCCGCCGTCGGCCCACGGGTTGTCCGGCGGGATCGCGTACGGGCGGCCGCCGGGGCCGGTCCCCTCGGGGTCGATGCGGAGCAGGGTCCCGAGGAGGGTGTCGGGGCGCTGGCCGTTGCCGAACCGGTCGGCGGGGGCGCCGCCGTCGCCGAGGGCGAGCCACAGGTGGCCGTCGGGCCCGATGTGGAGGACGCCGCCGTTGTGGTTCGCCGCCGGCTGGGGGACCTCCAGCAGGGTGGTGCGGGTGGCGAGGTCGAGCAGCCCGCCGCTCCCCGGGGCGACGGCGACCGCGTCGAGCCGGGTCGACCCCTCGCGATCGGTGGACGAGAGGTACAGCCGGTCACCGTCGGGCGACCAGGCCAGGCCCAGCAGGCCGCGCTCGCCGTCCGTCGTCGTGTCCTCGCGGAGGTCGATGACCGGCTCGCCGACGTCGCCGTCGCGGGTGACGGGTCGGACGGTGCCGGCCCGCTCGGCGATGTACAGCGCGTCGTCGCCCGGCCGGACCGCCAGCGCGGTGGGGGCGTCCAGGTCGGCGACGAGCTCGAGGCCCAGCACCGCCGCGGCGGGATCCGGATCCTCGGGCGCGGTCGCCGCGGGGGTGGGTGGCGCGGCGGTCGGTGGCGCTCCGGTCGGTGGCACGGCAGTCGGCGCGGGTTCCGCGGTCACCGGAGCCGGCGGCGCGCCGTCGGCGCTGCACCCGGCGAGGAGCGCGACGGACACCGCCAGGGCGCCCACCGTGGTCCGTCGCACGTGAAGAACCCTAGGCGGGCACGGTAGCGTGCGCCGCCATGGGCACACTCATCCTCATCCGCCACGGCCAGTCGGTCTGGAACGCCGAGAACCGCTTCACCGGCTGGGTGAACGTCCCCCTCAGCGAGCAGGGCATCACCGAGGCGAAGGACGCAGGGGCACGGCTGGCCGCGGAGGGCATCACCGTCGACATCGCCTTCACCTCCGAGCTGCAGCGGGCCATCAACACCGGCCGCTTCGTCCTCGAGGCCCTGGGCCAGGGCGACCTGACCCAGATCGAGGCGTGGCAGCTCAACGAGCGGTTCTACGGCGCGCTGACCGGCCGGGACAAGGACCAGACCCGCGAGGAGTTCGGGGAGGAGCAGGTGCACATCTGGCGCCGCTCCTACGACATCCCGCCCCCGGCCGGCGAGAGCCTCGCCGACACCTCGAGGCGGACCATCCCCTACTTCACCGAGACGATCATCCCGGCGACGGAGGCGCACGACGTGGTGATGGTCGCCGCGCACGGCAACTCGCTGCGGGCGATCCTGAAGGTCCTCGACGACGTGAGCGACGAGGAGATCCCCGGCATCGAGATCGCCACCGGCGTGCCGTACGTCTACGAGGTGGCCGACGGCCGGGCCGTCGACAAGCGCATCCTGACGGGGTGAGCGGACCCCTGACCCTCACCCGCGGTGGGCCCGCACGTGGCGGTGGCCGCAGGACAGGCAGGTGTGCCCCAACCCGCCCTCCCCCCGGCTGAGCAGCGCGCCCCGCGCCCGGCACTCCGGGCACGGCGCCGCGGAGGTCCACAGCGCCGTCCCGCCGGCCACCCCGTCGTAGTCCGCCGACCGCGCCGCACGGCGGCGGAGGTCCCGCCGCAGGTGGGCCACCCACGACCCTACGAGCAGACCGCCCCCCACGACCGCCACCACGACCACGCCCACGTCCACGCGGACGAGCGTAGGGTCGCAGGTCCCGAGGGGCGCACCCGCACCGCACCACCCCCGCACCACGCACCGACCGAGGGACCCCAGACACGATGATCACGATCCACGCGGCCTCCGCCGACCTCGCCGACCTCGACGTCGACGTCGTCGCCGTCGGGGTGTTCAAGGGCGGCATCGAGGGCCCCGGCACCGCGCAGGTCCTCGCCGCCCTCGGCCTCGACGACTTCCCGATCACGCCCGGCTTCCGCGGCGACGTCGGCCAGACCCTCCGCCTGGCCGCTCCCGGCCAGCCGTTCGGGTCGGTGCTGCTCGTCGGGCTGGGGCGGATGGACGGCGTGTCACCGGCGTCGCTGCGCCGCGCCGCGGGCGACGTCGCCCGGGCGGTCCCGAAGGCGCGTCGGATCGCCACGACCCTGGCCGAGGTCCACCCCACGCGCGCCGCGATCGAGGCCGTGGCCGACGGCCTCGCGCTCGGCTCCCACGTCGCCCAGCGGTTCCGGTCCGCCCCGGAGGAGGTCGGCGAGCGGGAGGCCACCCTGCTGCTCCCCTCCTCCCCCCTCGGCGACGCGGAGGAGGCGATCCGCCGCAGCCGCACCACCTGCGCGGCGGTGGCCTTCGCGCGCGACCTGGTCAACACCCCGCCGGGTCAGGCGCGGCCGGCCGAGATCGCCGAGGCGGTCACCGACCACCTGCCCGCCGAGGTGCGGGTCACCGTCCACGACGAGGCGTGGCTGGCCGAGCACGGCTGCGGCGGGCTGCTCGGCGTCGGCCGCGGGTCGGCGGCGCCGCCCCGGCTGGTGGAGCGGACCTACGAGCCCGAGAACCCCCTCGCCCACGTCGTGCTGGTCGGCAAGGGGATCACGTTCGACACCGGCGGGCTGAACCTGAAGCCCGGCACCTCGATGATGACGATGAAGTGCGACATGGGCGGCGCCGCCGCCGTCGCCGGCGCGCTCGCGGCCATCGGTGAGCTGGGCTGCCGCGCCAAGGTGACCGGGTTGCTGGCGCTGGCCGAGAACGCCATCGGCGGCGACGCCCAGCGACCGAGCGACGTGCTCACCACCTTCGACGGCACCACCGTCGAGGTGGTCAACACGGACGCCGAGGGACGGCTGGTGATGGCCGACGCGCTCGGCTACGGCCGGTCCCTCGGCGCCGACGTGCTGGTCGACGTGGCGACGCTGACCGGCGCGGCCGTCGTCGCCCTCGGCCCCTGGACCGCGGCGCTGATGGCCAACGACGACGGGCTGGCGCGCGACGTCGCCGACGCGGCCGCCGACGCCGGCGAGGACGTGTGGCGGCTGCCGCTGCCCGTCGAGCTGGACGCCTGGCTCGAGTCCCCCGTCGCCGACATCGACAACCTCGGCCGGGACAAGGGGGCCGGGGCGCTGCTCGCCGGCCTGTTCCTGCAGCGCTTCGTCGGCGACGTCCCGTGGGCGCACCTCGACATCGCCGGCCCGGCCTTCCTTGGCGCCCAGGACGTGCGGGGCCACCAGCCAGAGGGCGGCACCGGGTTCGGGGTCACGACGTTGGTGTCGTTCCTCCAGCGACAGAGCGGGTGAGGGCAGGGGGGCTGACGGGCGTCAGGCGTAGTCCTCGATCGGCGGGCAGGCGCAGACGAGGTTCTTGTCGCCGTAGGCGTTGTCGATCCGGCTGACAGGCGGCCAGTACTTCGCCGCCGCCTGTGAGGGCCCGGCGGGCAGCCCGGCCTGCTCGCGGCTGTAGGGCCGGTCCCACTCGCCGACCAGGACGTCGGCGGCGGTGAACGGCGCAGCGGCCAGCACCGAGTCCTCGTAGGCGACCTCGCCCCGCTCGATCGCGGCGATCTCCTCGCGGATCGCGAGCATCGCGTCGACGAAGCGGTCGAGCTCGGCCTTCGGCTCGGACTCCGTCGGCTCGACCATCAGCGTCCCGGCGACCGGGAAGCTCATCGTCGGCGCGTGGAAGCCGTGGTCGATCAGCCGCTTGGCGATGTCCTCGCCTGTCACGCCGGTCGACTTGGTCAGCGGCCGGACGTCGACGATGCACTCGTGGGCGACGGTCCCCGCCGCCCCGGTGTAGAGCACCGGGTAGGCCTCGGCCAGCCGGGTCGCCAGGTAGTTGGCGCTGAGGATCGCGGTGCGGGTGGCCTCGGTCAGCCCCTCGGCGCCCATCAGCCGGATGTACGCCCACGGGATCCCGAGGATGCCGGCAGACCCGTGCGGCGCGGCGCTGACCGGACCCGTCCGGCCCGCCCCGGGCAGGTACGGCGCCAGGTGGGCACGGCACGCGACGGGGCCGACGCCGGGGCCTCCGCCGCCGTGGGGGATGCAGAAGGTCTTGTGGAGGTTCAGGTGGCTGACGTCGGCGCCGAACCGCCCTGGCTGGGCCAGGCCGACGAGGGCGTTCAGGTTCGCGCCGTCCAGGTACACCTGCCCGCCGTGGTCGTGGACGATCGCGCACAGGTCGCGGACGCCGGTCTCGAACACCCCGTGGGTGGAGGGGTACGTGATCATCGCCGCCGCCAGGTCCTCGGCGTGCGCGGCGGCCTTCTCGGCCAGGTCGTCGAGGTCGACGTTGCCGTCCTCGTCGCAGGCGACGACCACCACCTGCATGCCGGCCATGACCGCGCTGGCCGCGTTCGTGCCGTGCGCGGAGCTCGGGATCAGGCACACCGTCCGCCCGCTGTCACCCCGGCCGGCGTGGTAGCCGCGGATGGCCAGCAGACCCGCGAGCTCGCCCTGCGCGCCGGAGTTCGGCTGCAGGCTGACCGCGTCGTACCCGGTGATGTCGACCAGCCAGCGCTCGAGGTCGCTGATGAGCTGGCGGCTGCCCGCGGTGGTGTCGTCGGGGGCGAAGGGGTGGACGTCGGTGAACGCCGGCCAGCTGATCGACTCCATCTCCGCTGCTGCGTTCAGCTTCATCGTGCAGCTGCCCAGCGGGATCATGGTCCGGTCGAGCGCCAGGTCGGCGTCGGCGAGGCGACGCAGGTACCGCATCATCGCCGTCTCGGACCGGTGGACGTGGAACGTCGGGTGGGTCAGGAACGCGCTGGTCCGGCGCATGTGGCCGGCCAGCTCGGGGGCGTGCTCGCCGACCCCGTCGACCGGCTCGACGCCGAGGGCCCGGCAGACCGCCGCGACGGTGTCGACCGTCGAGGTCTCGTCCAGGGAGATGCCGACGTGGTCGTCGTCGGTGCGCCGGAGCGCCAGCCCCTCGGCGCGGGCCGCGGCGAGGACCTCGTCGGCCCGCCCCTCCACCGCCACGGTGAGGGTGTCGAAGAACTCCGCGGTCACCACGGTCAGGTCGCCCGCCACGAGGCTGTCGAACAGCCCGGCGGTCAGGCGGCGGACCCGCTGGGCGATCGCCGTCAGGCCGTCCGGCCCGTGGTAGGCGGCGTAGAACCCGGCGGCGTTGGCGAGCAGCACCTGGGCGGTGCAGATGTTGGAGGTCGCCCGCTCGCGACGGATGTGCTGCTCGCGGGTCTGCAGGGCCAACCGGTAGGCCGTGCGGCCGTGGCGGTCGACGCTGACGCCGACCAGGCGGCCGGGCAGGGTCCGCTTGTGGTCCTCCGACGTCGCCAGGTAGCCGGCGTGGGGGCCGCCGTACCACAGCGGCACGCCGAAGCGCTGGCTCGACCCGACCGCGATGTCCGCGCCGAGGTCGCCGGGCGCCGCCAGGAGGGTCAGCGCGAGCAGGTCGGCCGCGACCACGGCCATGCCGCCGACCGCGTGGATCCCCTCGATCACGGGCTGCAGGTCGCGCACCTCGCCGGAGGAGCCGGGGTACTGGACCAGCACGCCGAACGCCGCCGGCAGACCGCCCCCGGCCGCCCCGCCGGCCACGAGGCGCCAGGGGTCCACCACGTCGACCTCGATGCCGAGCGGCTCGGCACGGGTCCGCAGCACCGCGAGGGTCTGGGGGTGGACGTCGGCGTCGACCAGGAAGACGTCGGGGGCGTCGCGGACCGCCCGCCGGGTCATCGTCATCGCCTCGGCGGCGGCCGTGCCCTCGTCCAGCAGGCTCGCGTTGGCGAGCGGCAGGCCCGTCAGGTCGGCCACCATCGTCTGGTAGTTGAGCAGGGCCTCGAGGCGGCCCTGGCTGATCTCGGGCTGGTAGGGCGTGTAGGCGGTGTACCAGGCCGGGTCCTCGAGGACGTTGCGGAGGATGACCGGCGGGGTGACCGTGCCGTGGTAGCCCTGCCCGATGAGGCTGGTGAGGGGCTGGTTGCGGTCCGCGACCTCCCGGAGGGCCGCGAGGACCTCGTGCTCGGCGTCGGCGCCGTCGTGGCCGCGCAGCTCGAGCGGGGTGCGCTGGCGGATCGCCTCGGGCACCGTCGCGTCGACCAGCGCGTCGACGCTGTCGTAGCCGATGACATCGAGCATCGCCTCGACGTCGGCGGGCGTCGGCCCGATGTGGCGGGTGGTGAAGGGGTGCGCGCGCACGATGGCGCCCGACACTACCCGGCGCGGGGGGTTCGCCGACGGCCTGGCGGGGGACCGTGGATGCGCCATGGGGACGATCGAGATCATCACCGCCGACATCACCGCCCTGGAGGTCGATGCGATCGTCAACGCGGCCAACAGCTCGCTGCTCGGCGGCGGAGGGGTGGACGGCGCGATCCACGCCGCCGGCGGGCCGGCGATCCTCGCCGAGTGCCGGGAGATCGCGGCGCGCCAGGGCGGCTGCCCGACCGGCCAGGCGGTGGTGACGACCGCCGGCGCCCTGCGGGCCGTCTGCGTGATCCACACCGTCGGCCCGGTCTACGGCCGCGACGGCGCGAGCGCCCCCGACCTGCTCGCCTCCTGCTACCGCAACGCGCTGCTCCAGGCGCGACGGCGGGCCTGCACGTCGGTGGCGTTCCCGTCGATCTCGACCGGGGTGTACGGCTACCCGGTGCCGGAGGCCGCGGCGGTGGCCATGGGGGTGCTCGTGGAGCACCTCCGCACCGGGCAGCTCCCCACGCACGTCGTCATGTGCTGCTTCAGCGACGCCGACCGGGCGACGTACCAGGCCGCCCACGACCGGCTGGTCGACCGCGCCGGCGAGCCGGATCTCATCGCCTGAGCCGCTGGCACCGCGGGCAGGCCCAGACGGTCCGGCTGCGCGGCACCCAGCTGACGATCGGGGTGCCGCAGCGGTGGCAGGGCCGGTCCTCGCGCTTGTAGACGTAGCGCTGCTCGTCACGGCGACGCAGGTCCGAGCGGCGGCGGCGGCCGACGTCCGCCGGCTCGACGGTGACGATGCGCCCCGACCGCTCGCCGCGGGTGAGCAGCGCGACCGCGTCGTCCCAGATCGCCTCGACGGCGTCGGCGTCCACCTCCCGGGCGGGCGTGTCGGGGTCGAGGCCCGCGCGGAACAGCAGCTCGGCGCGGTAGACGTTGCCGATCCCGGCGATGGCCGCCTGGTCGAGCAGGGCCTCGCACACCGGCGCGCTCCGGCGGCGCAGGGCCGCGGCGAACCGGGCGGGGTCGGCGTCGCGCCGGAGCGGGTCGGGCCCCAGCCGCGCGACGACCGCGTCGATCCCCGCCGGGGTGATCACCTCGACGGTGGTCGCGCCGGCCAGGTGGATCGTCGGCCCGCCGTCGACGACCAGGGCCAGGCGGGTGCCGTCGGTCGGCGGCGGCGGGTCCGCGGCGAAGGTGCGGAAGCGGCCGAACAGGCCGAGGTGGACGTGCAGCACGTCCCCGGTCGGGTCGCCGTCGGGGTCGCCCCAGCGGTAGAAGAGGTGCTTGCCCCACGCCTCGATCCCGGTGACCGTGCCGCCGTCGAGCCGGGCCGCCCCGGCGTCGAAGCGGCCCTGCAGCGACCAGGCCCGCACCCGGCGCCCGACCAGCGCGGTCCGCTGCAGGCGGGCGTGGCGGTGGATGGTGTGACCCTCGGGCATGGCGGCCAGGATGCCCGCGTCCGCCGTAGGGCTCCGCGGATGTGCACTTGGCCCACCTGGATGGCTCAAGTCCACATCTTGTGAGCTGGCACGGGCCGTGCGCCCCTCCCCCGGGCTACAGCGCCGTGAGCTCCTCGGCGGAGGGGCCGGCGGCGAGGGACGGCTGGCCGATGGCGACGTCCCACGCGCGGGTGTCCTCGGCGGTGACCGAGACCGGCCGGCGGGTCAGGCCGGCCGCGGGCGCGGCGACCGAGTCCCGCTGGAACAGCGCGTCCTGGCCCCAGGAGGGGTCGAGCACCAGCGGTGGCAGGCTGATCTCCCCCCAGCGGGAGGGGTCGACCCAGCGGACCGGCTCGTCGGTCACGCCGCCGACGCCGTCGAGGACCGCGTCGACCAGGGCCTCCAGGGTCAGCACCTCACCCGTCGCGTCGAACGACCCCCGCGTCCGGTCGGCGACCAGCCGCAGGCAGAACGCGGCGAGGTCGCGCGCGTCGATCACCTGCACCGGCTGGTCGCGGCGGTCGGGCAGCGGCGTCGGCCGGGTGGTCGCCAGGTGCCGCACCCACCAGGTGAACCGGTCGGTGTGGTCGTGCGGGCCGGCGACGATCCCGGGCCGCACGACGGTCAGGCGATCGTCCCAGCGCTGGTGCGCGGCCTCCTCGCAGGCGACCTTGAGCGGGCCGTAGGTCTCCGACGTCACCTCCTCGGTGTCGTGCTCGGCGAGCTGGCGCGGTGCGGACTCCGTCGGGTCGTCGGCCATCGCGGCCGCGTCGTACACCGACACCGTCGACACCAGCAGGTACCAGCCGACGCGGTCGCCGAGGACGTCGTGCAGCGCGGTGACGTGGCGCGGGATGTAGGCGCTGACGTCGATCACCGCGTCGAACGCCTCTCCCCCGAGCGCCCCGAGGTCGTCGGTCGCGCGGTCGATCGTCAGCCGGCCGGCCGCGCCGAAGGTCTCGGTGGTCGTCTCCCCGCGGTTGGCGAGCCACACCTCGTGGCCGTCCGCGACCGCGGCCTCGACCACGTGGCGGCCGACGAACTTGGATCCCCCGACGACGAGCAGGCGCATGCTCCGCACCCTAGACCGGACCGGGACCGCCCCGTCAGGTGATGTTGCGCTCGGCGGCCCAGCGGGACAGCTCGTGGCGGTTGGACAGCTGCAGCTTGCGCAGGACGTTGGAGGCGTGGGTCTCCACCGTCTTGACGCTGATCACGAGGGCCTCGGCGATCTCGGCGTAGGTGTAGCCGCGCGCGAGGTGCTGGAGGACCTCCCGCTCCCGCGGGGTCAGCTGCCCGAGCTCGGCATCGACCTGCACGACCGGGATGGCCGCGAAGGCGTCAAGGACGTAGCCGGCCAGCTGGGGGGAGAAGTAGGCGTCTCCCGCGGCGACGCGGCGCACGGCGGTGACGAGCTCGTCGGCGGCGACGGTCTTGGTGACGTAGCCCCGCGCGCCGGCGCGGATGATCGCGACGACGTCGTCGGCGGAGTCCGACGCGGACAGCGCGAGGAACTCCACGTCGTCCCCGCCGCCGCGGCGGACGCCCTCGATGACCGCGGCCCCTCCCCCGCCGGGCCTGTGGACGTCGAGGCGCACCACGGCCGGTCGGCTGGCGAGGATGCCCTCGACGGCCTCGTCGACCGTGCCGGCCTCGCCGGCGATCCACACCGACCGGGCGATCTCGGCGCGGAGCCCGCTGCGGAAGATCCGGTGGTCGTCGACCACGTAGACCTTCAACCGGACCTCCAACCGCTCGTCCGATGCGCTCATGGCTCCCGGGCACCTCCTGCGTCGTGGGGGATGCTGATGCGGACCTCGGTGCCGCGGCCCGGCTCGGTGGTGATCGTCGCAGACCCGCCGGCGCGCTCCACGCGACCGACGATCGACCCCCTGAGGCCCTGGCGGTCGGCGGGCACCGCGGCCAGGTCGAACCCGGGCCCCCGGTCGCGGACGTAGGCGGTCACCGCGCCGGCCTCGAGCTCGGCGAAGACGTCGACCGACGCCACCTCGGCGTGCGCGGCAGCGTTGGCCATGGCCTCGCGGGCGGCGAGGACCAAGGCGCACAGCCCCTCGGCGTCGTCGGCCGGCAGCGCCCGCCGGGCGGCCTGGCCGACCGCGACGACGCGGACGGCGACGCCGTCGCGCTCCTCCACCTCCTCGGCGTGGGCCTCGAGGGCCGGGCCGAGCCGCCGCGGCGGCCCGGGCTCGGCGCCCTCGTCCGGGGGGGGGGGGCACAGCCACTCGCGCAGCTCGCGCTCC
>NZ_CAXQBR010000102.1 GCF_964222135.1 Euzebya sp. | reverse complement strand
GTTGGTCCTCGACCAGGTCGAGGCTGCCGAGGCCGTGGCGGCCCCCGGCGCCCCGGGTGCCGCCGCCCTCGCGGTGGGCGTGCTCTGCAACGACGGCGACCTGCGCGTCGGGTCCACCGGCGACCTCGAGACGATCGGCGACCCGACCGAGACCGCGCTGCTGCTGGCCGCCCACCGCGCCGGCGTCGACGTCGACGCGCTCCGCACCGCCGTCCCCCGCACGGCCGAACGACCCTTCGACTCCGACCGCAAGCGGATGAGCACCGTCCACGGGCCCCTCGGCGGTGCGGTGCCGGCCCTGGCCGCCCTCCCCCAGGACGTGCCGCTGGCGCTCGTGAAGGGCGCGGTCGACGGCCTGCTCGGCCGGGCCGCGCACGTCCACGCCGAGGACGGCGTCGTCGCGCTCGACGACGGCTGGCGCCAGCGGGTCACGCAGGCGAACGACGCGCTGGCCGCCGACGGGATGCGCGTGCTGGGGGTCGCCTACCGCGAGCTCCCGAGCACCGACGCGGTCGCCGACGCAGAGGAGGACCTGGTCCTGCTCGGTCTGGTCGGCATCATCGACCCGCCCCGCGCCGAGGTCCGGGACGCCGTCGCGACGTGCCGCGCCGCCGGCATCCGGCCGGTGATGATCACCGGCGACCACCCGCTGACCGCGCGTGCCATCGCAACCGAGCTGGGCATCGCCGAGGCCGACGACCGGGTGGTCACGGGCGTCGAGCTCGAGCGCATGACCGCCGAGGAGCTCGACGCCGTGGTCGTCGACGCGTCGGTCTTCGCCCGCGTCTCCCCCGAGCACAAGCTGCGGATCGTCGACGCCCTGCAGCGGCGCGGCGACGTGGTCGCGATGACCGGCGACGGCGTGAACGACGCGCCGGCGCTCAAGCGGGCCGACATCGGCGTGGCGATGGGGATCACCGGCACGGACGTGTCGAAGGAGGCGGCGGACGTCGTCCTCCGCGACGACAACTTCTCCACGATCGTCGCGGCGGTGGAGGAGGGGCGGGTCATCTACGACAACCTGCGCCGCTTCGTCTCCTTCGCGGTCGCCGGCAACCTCGGCAAGATCATCGTGATGCTGGGCTGGCCGCTGCCGTTCCTCCTGGGCGGTTCGTCCGAGGCGACGACGGTGGCCCTCCTCCCCCTCCAGCTGCTGTGGCTCAACCTGATGACCGACGGCCTGCTGGGGCTGTCGATGGGCATGGAGCCGGCGGAGCCCGGCGTCATGCGACGCGGCCCGCACGCCCCCTCCGCGGGGCTGTGGCACGGCGGCCTCGGGCTGCGCACCGCCTGGGTCGGTGCGCTGATCGGCGCGCTGTCCCTCGGGGTGGGGCTGGTCGCCTACGTGGTCGGCAACGAGTCGTGGCAGTCGATGGTCTTCACGACGCTCGCGTTCGCGCAGGTCTTCCAGGCGCTCGGGACGCGGTCGACGACGGCGTCGCTGTGGTCGGTCGGTCCGCTCTCGAACCGGGTGCTGGTCGCGATCGCCGGCCTGGTCGTCGCCCTCCAGCTCGCGGCGCTCTACACCCCCCTGTCGTCGTTCCTCGGGCTCGACGCGCTCGATGCCGCCGAGCTGGGGATCTGCGTCGGCCTGGGCGCGGTCGTGTTGGTGGCGCTCGAGTGCGTGAAGGCCGTGCGGCGCCGCGTCAGCGCTCGAGGTGCAGCAGCTGCCGCCCGTCGCTGAACGCGGTGATCTGCCCATCGGCGGAGACCATCAGCGTCACCCCCGCCGTCGAGGCGCTGGCCGCGGCGTGGGTGCGGCTGCCCCCGGAGTGGGCGGCGTCGATGCCGTCGAGGTCGATGATGGCGCCGGTGAGGAGCAGCTCACCGGCGCTCGAGAACATGGTCAGCCCGTCGTGGCCGAGCAGTCCGAGCAGGGCGTGGCGGTCGCGGAGCTCGCGGAGGGACCGACCCAGCAGGTGGGTCAGCAGGACCGCGCCGCTGCGGCTCGGGTCCACGACACCGGCGAGCCGCGGTGTGCGGTCGGCGGTGGGCACGAGCACGAACGTGCCGGTCCGGGCGTCCGACAGCGCGGACAGCGCGGTGGCCAGGATGGCCGCGTCCCCCTCCCCCATCCCGGCGAGGCGCAGGCAGCGCGGGAGGAGGGTCGGATCGACGAGGCGCCAGTGCGAGGTCCGGCGTCGGAGGTGCAGCCCGCCGGCGCCCACGACCGTCACCACCGAGTTCGCGTCAGCCACCGCCGCGAACGCGGGCGGGCCGTCCAGGGCAGGCGCCAGGTGGTCGCCCGCGGCCACGCGGAGGGGGTCGTGCGCGCCGTCCAGCCGCAGGATCCCGACCACCGAGCGGTCGGGGCCCACCACGAAGAGGCTGTGGCGCCCGTCCACGTAGTGGTGGGTGGCCGGGTGGGCGAAGAAGCGCTCGTCGACGGTGAGGGGGACGGCGAGCGGCTCGAGCAGGAGCCCGTCGTGCCCCTCGACGTGCGCCCGCCACTCCCCCACGTCGTCGACCACCAGCACGCCGGAGCAGGCGGCCTTCCCCTCCTCCCGCCGTGCCGACAAGGCGCGGACCGCGCTCAGGACCGTGCCCGGCACCGACCCGCGAGCGGCGGTGGGGAGTCGGGCCTCCAGGACACCGACGACGAGCACGTCCTCGAGGACCTGGCGGTGTGACATCTGAGCGCCGGCGAGGGACATGCCGGCGACGACCTCGCGGGCGGCGGGTGCAGCCGCCAGCAGCTCCTCCTCGGTCGCGGTGAGCGGTAGGCCGTCCCGCACGCCCACCAGCACGCCGTCCGGCCCGACCGTCACGTGCGTGCTGGGCAGCACGTCCTCGAGCACCAACGCCACGACCGCCGCGTCGCGGGACCGCGCGTCAGCGGATGGCCGGTCATCGGATGACTGGTCTTCGGATGGCTGGGTGTCCCCGGACGGGTCGTCGCCGCCGTCGCCGGCGCGCGTGATCGCCACGCCGCGCGCCGGGGTGTCGGGCTCCTGCACCACCGCCATGGCGAAACTCTCCCCGGTGATCGGGACATCACCCTCCGCCATACGGTCATGACCCGACGTGACTAGTCATCACCCGCACCGACGTGGGCGCCCTACCCTTGCCCCATGGCCTCCGTCCGCCCGGCTGCTGCGGTCCTCGCGGCCCTGACCCTCCTGGCCACCCAACCGGGGCTCGTCGGCGCGCAGACCGCCGCGGGCACGGCCCGGTGCGCCGATGTCATCGTGGTCGCCGCGCGCGGGTCCGCCCAGGCGGCCGGACCCGGTCCGGAGCTCGAGGCCGTCGCCACCCAGCTGGCCCACCGGGTGGAGGGGGAGGTGCAGGCCGTCGGCGTGGTCTACGACGCCAGCCCCTTCGGCGGTGCGCTGCTCGACCCCGTGCAGTTCCGCGACGCGGTCCGCCTGGGCGGTGCGCGGATGCTGAAGCAGAGCGTCGCGGCGGCGCGACGTTGCCCCTCCAGCGCCCTGGTGTGGGCCGGGTTCAGCCAGGGCGCCGCGGTCGTCCGGGCGGCGATGCGACGTGCCGACTCGAGCCGCCGCGACCCGCCCGCCGTCGCGGCGGTGGTCCTCCTCGCCGACCCGTCCACGGTCCTGGGCAGTGCCGCGGACCTCCCCGACGGCTGGGCGGACCGGACCGCGGCGACGTGCCTCGACGGCGACCCCGTCTGCGACCTGGACGGCGGGGACGTGGTCCGGGGGCTGATGACCCACCTCCGCGGCTACCGGGACCCCGAGGTCCTGGCCCCCCTCACCCTCCGGGTCGCCGACCTGCTGGCCGTGGCGCCCACCGGCTGAGTCCGGGCTCTGCGTCGGTCAGCGCGGCACCGGGCCCGAGGTCGCCCGGCACAGCGTCGAGATCCGGTGCAGCAGCGCGTCGCGCCCGTCGATCAGCTCGGCGATCTGGGCCGGCTCGGCGAAGAGGTAGCCCTGCACGCGCGTGACGCCCTGGACGCCGCGGAGGTGGGCGAGCTCCTCGGCGGTCTCGACGCCCTCGGCGACCACGCGGAGGCCGAGGGCCTGGCCGGCCATCGCGATCCCGCCGAGGATGATCTGGCTGCGGGGCCGCTCGTGCACGCCGGTGACGAAGGCCCGGTCCACCTTCAGCTCCTGGGCGGACACCTCGAGCAGCGTCGACAGGGATGCGTAGCCGGTCCCGAAGTCGTCGATGGCGACCTCCACGCCGAACTCGCGGAACCGCGGCAGCACGTGGCGCTGGAACACGCCGGCCTGCAGGTAGGCGTCCTCGGTGAGCTCGATCACGAACCGGTCGGGCTGCCCGCAGGCGATCAGGCGCTCGAGAAGCGCCTGCATCGCGGCGGGGTCCGTCGCCTGGCGGGCGGAGAGGTTCAGGCTCAACGTCGTGGCGTCGCCGTAGGCGGCGTCGAGGGCCGGCAGCGCGTCGATCAGCTCGTCGAGGAGCAGGTGGGTGATCGCGTCCAGCAGCCCGAGCTGCGCGGCGACGTCGATGAAATCGGCGGGGGGTCGGAGCCGGCCGGCAGCGTCGACGCGCCGGGCCAGCGCCTCGAACCCGGTGACCGCCATCGTCTCGGGGTCCACGAGCGGCTGCAGGACCGGCACGATCCGGCGGTCGCGGACGGCCGACCGGATGACGTCCTCGAGCTCCCGGCGCTCGGCGGCCTCGCGGCCCAACTCGACGTCGTACCAGGCCACGGAGCCCTTCTCGGCGGCCTTCGCCCGGTACATCGCCATGTCGGCGTTGCGGGTCAGCTCGTCGTAGGACCCGCCGTGCTCGGGGTGCATCGCCACGCCGATGGACGCGGATATCGCCAGGCCGTGACCGTCGATGGTGAACGGCTCCCACAGGCGGGCGATGATCCGCTCGCCGATGGCCTGCAGCGCGGGGGGGTCGTCGAGGGGATCGACGAGGATGACGAACTCGTCGCCGCTGATGCGGGCGAGCACGTCGGTGGGGCGCAGCTCCCGGCGGATCCGCTCGGCCACCGCGACGAGCAGCCCGTCCCCGACGGCGTGGCCGTACCGGTCGTTGACCTGCTTGAAGCCGTCGAGGTCGACGAACGCCAACCCGACCCGGCCGTCGTCGCCGGCGCGGTCGAGGGCCCGGCGGACCCGTTCCTCGAGCGTCCCGCGGTTCGGCAGCCCGGTCAGGGCGTCGTGGTCGGCGCGGTGGGCCAGGCGCGCCTGCGCGGCCTTGAGCTCCTCGGTCAGGTCGTGGAGGCGCCGGCGCTCGTGCTCGCTGCGGTTGGCCGACCGGGTCGCGAAGGCGTGGGAGGCCAGCAGCGAGAACTTCCGTGCCAGCGCGACGTGGCGGCGGTCGAACCCGTCGTCACCGACCGGGCGGGCCAGCACCACCAGCGCACGGCGGTCCTTGACGGTGAGCGGCAGGTAGATGGCTGGTTGCGCCGGCACCAGCCCGGCGGCGACCGCGGCGGCGGGCCACCCCTCCACCACCTCGTTGGTCAGCGTGGCGGTGACCTTGCCGGACAGGACCTTCTCGAGGAACCGGCCTGGCGGCCACACCACGTCGACCAGGTCCGGCACGGTCGCCACGATGCAGCGGAGCGGCGACCCCGGGTCGCCGGCCTCGCTGAGCACCAGGGCGTGGGAGAAGGCGAAGACCGGCTCCAGCCGCGCGAACACGCCGGCGAACGGGTCCTCGTCCGGACCGACCTCGAGCAGCGCGCCGAGGGCGTCGAGGAGCAGCGCCACGTCGGCGGTCTCGCGGCGCAGCGCATCGAGCTCGCGGCGCTGGCCGACGATCACCTCGCGCAACGCCTCCGGGCTCTCGAGCACCTCCGGGGGCAGGTCGGCGGACACGGCGCGGGTCCGCTCAGCGTCCGAAGGCGATGGCGGAGATCATCAGGTTGGCGTGCACGTTCTCGTCGAGGATCTGGCCCTGCTCCCCGAAGGTGAAGCAGCCGATGAACGGCAGGCCCCCGAAGGCCGCCCCGGCGGTCTTGGCGACCATGTCGACCTGGTCGCCGACGGCCAGGCGGCACCCGCCGCAGTACACGACCAGGCCGCCGGCGACGTCGGCCGCGGTGCTCGACAGCGACGCGATGGCGGCGGAGGTGACCCGCCCGACCCGCTGCACCAGCCGGTCGCGGTCACCGCGCATCCCGAAGATGCGGTCACCCCGCTCGACGCGGGCGAAGGTGGTCAGCCCGCCCTCGGGGGTCACCGTCTCGGGGTGCACCAACCGGAACCGCGTGACCTCGTCGACCCGGCCGGCGCTCAGGCCGAGCGGGGTCATGGTGGTGGCGGCGAGGATCGTGCCGCCGTCGCGGAGGACGTCCTCGCCCAGCACCCCGCCCGTCCAGCGGTCGTACACCACCGCGGCGGGCTCGCCGTCGATCTGGCGGATGTTCCGCCCGCTGGCGCTGGTCACGACCCCGCCCTCGCCGGAGTCGAAGCCCAGCTCGGTCACCACCCCGGTGGTGCCGGTCGGCTCGTACCCGCCCTGGAACGCCACCCCGATCCCGCCGGAGGAGAAGAGGACGCCGACGACGACGCCGTCGATGAGGGGTCCGTCGGGGCCGAGCTGGCGCCAGAGCCCCGCGACGTCGTCGTCCGCGGCGCTGCCGCCGATGATCGGGCAGCGGTCCCCGACGATGCGCCGGAGTCCCTCGACGACGGCTTCCTCCTGCCCCGGCGACTGGTAGATCCAGACCAGCTCGGGCAGCTCGCCTGGGGAGTCGGCGGCGTCGAGCGCCTGCGCCAACGCCGTCTGCGCCGCCGCCGCGGGATCGTCGCCGAGCGGCGCGGCCGCCGCGCCGTACGCCCCGTCGGGGTCCGCGACCAGCAGCAGCCCGACCGACGGCCCCTCCGACAGACCCGCGTCGCCCATCACGCCGCCGCAGGAGGTGCCGCCCACCACCGCGACGTCACCGAAGCGGTCGCGGATGAGGTCGGACAGCGCCGCGTCGTCGTGGGAGTGGCTGTAGAAGGCGAAGACGAAGTCAGGGACCACCCCCGCGGCGTCGATCTGGTCGCCGAGATCGGCGATCACCGCGGCGGTCGTCGGCTGCGACGACATGACGGACTTGACGACGACCAACGGGGGACCTCCTCGGGGTTCGACACCTGATCGGCCACCCCGCGGTCGATCTGAGCGTCCGGGGCGGCCATGCACCGCACCGCCGGCGGGCTCAGCGGAACGCCGCGACGAGCCCCTCCGCGGTGGCCGCGTCCGCAGCCGCCGCGAACCGGATGAGCCCCTCGGTGTCGGGCGGCAGCGCCAGGTCCTGCCCGTCGGGATCGACGACCACGCCCCCGCCGGCGACGAGGACCCCGAGCGCACCGGCGACGTCGTGGACGTGCGTGCCGGCGCGGTCCAGGTCGTGCCACGCGGCCGCCGACCCGTCCGCCACGAGGCACAGGTCGACCGCGGTGCACCCCGTGATCCTGATCCGCCTGAACCCGTCGGGCACCACGGCCACCTCGCCGGGGGGCGGGGTGGGGACCACCAACGTCGAGCCCGGCCGGGTCCCGGCGGGTCGGCCGTCCCGCCGTGCGCCGGGCCCGACGACCCCCGACCAGCGACGACCCGACGACAGGTCCATCACATAGCCCGCCAGGGGTCGGCCGTCGGCAACGAGACCGGCCGCGAAGGCCCACGGCGGGAAGCCCGCCCGGTAGTTGCCGGTCCCGTCGATGGGGTCGACGACGAGCCACGCAGCGGTCGGGTCCAACGCGGCGTCGGCGCGCTCCTCGCTGAGCATCGGGACGCCGAGGTCGGCCAGGATCACCGCCGCGTCGCGGTCGGCCGCCTCGTCCGCCGCGGCGGACGGGCTGCCGTCCGCCTTGGTGCGGACCTCGGCGATGCCCGCCGTCCGGGCGGCGGCGGTGGCCGCGGCCGTCGCGGCCCGCGCCGCGAGGTGGACGAACCGGGCGGGGAGGTCCGTCGGCGGCGGGGGGACGGGGGCCTCGACGCCGACCACCTCCCGGCAGCCGGCCTCGCTCGCCGCCTCCCCGACGGCCGCACCCAGCGCGGCCGTCGGGTGCCCGGTCAGGACCTCGACCCGGCCGACCTCGCCCTCCACGTCGACGACCGCCACCTCCGCGATCGCCGTCCCCTCGCGCCGCACCACGACCCGGCGCCACGGGTTGGCCAGGGCACGGGTCACGCCGGCCAGGGCCGGACCGGCGCCGAGCGCCGCGGCGAGCACGTCCAGGTCGTCGGCACCGGCGATCGCGCCGGGTGCGGGATCGTTGGCCATCGGTCCCGGATCATACGGTCGGACCGGGAGGGGTTCGCGGCGACGGGGTTCGGGCTCCGCGCCGCCGTCCTCAGCGATCGTCCCAGGTGATCGTGACCTGCTGCTCGGGTCGCCGCCGCTCGTTGCGGGTGATGCGCTCGAGGACCTCCCGGTCGGCGTCGGTGAGGGGCGGCTGGGCGATGCGTCGGGGCCACAGCCCGTCGGCGGCGACGACGGCGGCCTCGACGGCGAGCACCGCCGCCCGGGCCGCCAGGTTCAACCAGGCGATCGTCACGAGCACGAGCCCGAAGATGCCGTAGAGGTCTTGCAGGCGGGTCAGCTGGCGCAGGACCAACCAGTGGCCCCCGAGCTGCAGCGCCTCCCACATCACGCCGGTCAGCACCGCCGGTGCCACCAGCCGGCGCCAGCGGACCGACGGCGGGGTGACCAGGCGCAGGACCACCAGGAGGATGAGCACGTTGAGGACGGCCGTGCCCACGACGCTCGAGGCGAGGACCTCCGTGGACGTCGCCGGCCGGAACACGCCCAGCCACCACGCCCCCGCCGACGCCACCACCCCCAGGCCGAGGGTGAGGTACAGGCCGAGGGAGCGGAGGAGCCGCTCGACGAACCCGGGGCGGTCGACCCCCTCGACGTTCCAGACCTGGCTCATCACCAGCTGCCCGGAGTTGTACAGGCCGGTCGCCCCCCACAGGAGCGAGAGGACGGACACGACCACGACCACCCCCTCGACCTCGAGGGGCGCCGCCTCCTCGCGCAGCCGTGCGCCGATGACCGGCAGCTGCGCGACGACGGAGTCGAGGATCCGGTCGCGGAACCCCTCGTCGAGGTCCGCCGCCCAGGTCAGTCCCGTGACGAGGAGCGCGAGCAGCGGGAACAGGGCCAGGAACCCGTAGTGGGTGACGAGGGCGGCGAACGCGCTGCCCCGGTCGTCGGCGTACTTCCGGATCACCGCCACCGGGTAGCCGACGACGCCGTGGCGGCCCTGCCAGGCGTCGAAGGCCCGCACCCAGCGCTCGGGGAGGGGCGGGGACTCGTGGCCGTCGGGTCCCGCTGGCTGTGCCATGGCCGGACCCTGCCCCGGGCGTCGGCGCGCGACGCCCGGGGTCTGACCGATCAGCCGAAGGACACCCCGCCCTCCGGGGCGAACACGGCCAGCGAGTAGGCGCCGACGGAGTCGGAGTAGACCGTCGCGACGACCTCGACCTGCCCCGACGGGGGGATCCGCAGGTCCATGCGGGCGTGCGGGTAGCCGCCGCCGTCGTCGTCGAAGGCGATCTCCTCCGCGCCGTCGAAGGCGAGCAGCAGCGGGTCGGTCTGGTCATCGAGGCCGCGCATCTCGACGATCACCCGTGTGCCGGGCTCGCCGGTCACCACGATCGACGTCTCCGGCTGCTCGGCGGTCAGCACGCCCTCGGTCTCGAAGGCCGGCGCCGGGTCGACGCTCAGCACGAAGTCACCGGTCGTGGCCTGGAAGCTCGTGGCGTCGATCCGGTAGACCCCGTCGCTCGGCAGGGTGGCCTCGAGCAGGGAGTTCAGCCCGCCCTCACGGGAGTCGTCGTTGCTCGCGACGAGCTGGCCGTCCGGGCCGTACAGCTCGAGGATCGGGTCGAGCGCCTGGCCGAACAGCGCGTCCATCCGGATGCGGACGGCCTCGCCGGCGGTGCCGGCCAAGGTGTACGAGCGGACCGAGAGCGACCCGGTGATCGAGGAGGACACGAAGTCGCCGATCGCGACCGTCCGATCCGCCTCGCAGCCCGACCCGCCCGACGCGGCTCGCACCGCCTCGGCGGCGATGTCGGAGACCAGGTCGGTGCCGCCGGCCACGATGACCGGCAGGTCGAGCCCGCAGATCGCGTTGAGGACGTCAGCCGGGACGTCGGTGCCGCCGTCGCCCTCGACGGGCGCCATGACGCCGGCGAAGGCGCCGGTCAGCATCGAGGCGGCCAGCACGTGGGCGAACGCGTCGGGCTCGCGGCGCAGGTTCACCGCGACGACGTAGGAGGGCCTGCCGACGTAGAGCTCGTCGACGTTGTAGCTGGTCACCGCCGCGGCCGTCCCGAACCGGGTCGTGCCGCCCAGCCGGAGGACGCTGCCCTCCCCCGTGATCGCCTCGATCTGGGCCACGACGTCGTCGCCGAGCGCCGCCGGACCGCCGGCGACGAGCACGGTGGAGGGAGCCAGCGAGGCCAGCCGGTCGGCGGTCGCGGCGTTGAGCGGCTGACCGGTCTGGGTCAGCAGCACCGGTGTGCCCCACCAGGAGCCGATCTCGCCGACGGTGACCGCGTCAGGCCAGTTGCTGCCCGTCGCGACGATGACCGTGTCGAGGGGCAGCTCGCCGAACCGCTCGAGGATGACGTCGGACACCGCGGCGGCCGTCTGCTCGCGACCGGCACCGGCGAGGCGGACGACCTCGTAGCCGGCGGCGGCCAGCTCGGCCTCCGTCGACGTGGGGATCGCGGCCGTGCCGCCGAGGATGAACAGGGTCGCACCGGGTTCGAGTGCTCGCCGGAGCTCCTCCGCCACGTCAGCGCGGACCGTCCCGTCGGGATCGGTGAACAGCAACGGGCCGACGCCCCACGCGAGCGACGATCCCGCGAGCGCGTCGGGGAACACCGCGGAGGTGGCCAGGACGCCGAAGGGCGCGGATGCCTCGAAGAAGGCCTCGCGGGAGATCGCGACCGCCTGGCTGACCGGGTCCGAGGGGGCCCCCGGCGTCGCGGCGATCCGCGCGATTGGCGCGTCGGCGCCGTCGGGCAGCTCAGGGGTCGTCGGGTCGACCGGGGTGCCCGGGTCGATGGTCCCCCCGATGATGCCGCTCACCCAGTCGAGGTAGGTGATCAGCTCGGTGTAGACGCCGGGCCGCTCCACGCCGCAGAGGCCACCGAAGGAGGTGATGCCGATCAGGCGGAGGACGCCGTCGCCCGGATCGGTCCACAGCGGGCCGCCGGAGTCGCCCTGGCAGGTGTCCGGACCGGGGGCCTGCTCGGTGCCAGGAGCGCCGGCGCAGGCATGCCGGTCGGCCTCGATGTCGTAGGCGGTCGCGCAGTCGGCGTCCGAGACGAGCGGGACCTCGACCTCCAGCAGGTCGAGGGACGGGTTCTCGCCGTACGGTGTCGTGGTGCCGTAGCCGGTCACGACCGCCTGGCGGCCCGGCTCGTACAGGGCGCCGTCGGCGGCGGCGACCACCGCGGCCGGCGGGGTTGTCGCCGGGGTGGAGAGGTGCAGCAGGGCGATGTCGTTGACCGTGCGGAACTCGTCGTAGCTCGGGTGGAGGACGATCTGGTCGACCCCGAGGCGCTCGCCGCCGGTGTCCCAGCGGGTCGTGTCGAGCGCGATCTCGAGCGACTCCGGCGGGACGGACGACCCGCCCGTGCGGGAGTCGTAGAAGCAGTGCGCGGCGGTGACCACCCACTCGGGGTCGACCAGGGTGCCGCCGCAGAACTGGCCGAAGTCGACGTCGATCAGGGCCGCCCTGGCGGGGTACTCCCCCGGGTCCGCCGGCCGGCCGTTGATGACCTGGTAGTCGGCCGCGCCCACGGGACCGGGGACGGCCAGGGCGATGAGGAGGAGCAGGACGGTGAGGAACCCGGAGCGACGCATCGGCGCATGATAGGGCACGGGACTGCGAGGTCTGGCACGCGCACCGGGATCTGGAACTGGCGGTACCATCCAACCGGCTCCGAGATCCCCGATCCCGGTACCTCGGCGGCAGCGGCCGTCGGGCCTCGAGACCCGAGAGCGTCGTGTCAGCTCCTGCGCACCGGATGACCGGCGGCCGCCGATCTGAGAGGGCTCCCGCGTGACGACTGCCAGCCAGCGTGCGGTGCGCGCCCCCGACACACCGACGGATACCGGCGGGGGCGCAGCAGCCGACGGTGGACGAGACGGCTCCGACGACCCTGTGCTCGGCGACTACGTGGCGATCCTCCGGCGTCGGTGGATCCTGATGACGGTGGTCGTGCTGGCCGTCGTCATGGGTGCAGCTTTCGCAATCGCCCAGCAGCCAACGCGGTACGTCTCGAGTGCGGTCGTCTTGATCGAGCCCCTCAGCCAGGATCCCGTCAACGCCCTCGGCCCCCCCGCGCGACTGATCGACCTGGCCACCGAGCAGCAGCTGATCGTATCCGAGCTCGTCATCGACGAAGCTCTGGGCCCGGTGGAACCGGACCTCGAACACGCCGACGTGCGGGAGGTGGTCGACGTCTCGTCCCCGGACGACTCTCGCATCCTCGAGATCGCCTACAGCTCCGGCTCGGCCGAACGGGCCGCCCGAGGTGCGAACGCCCTCGCGGATGCCTACATCGACTTTCGCGCGGAGCTGGGCCAAGAGGCGATCGACCGGTCGGCGAGCAGCGTGCGAGACCGCCTCGCGGCCTTGCGGGCTGATCTCCGGGACGTCACCGCGACCCTCGCCGAGACCATCGACGAGCCCGAGTCGCTACGACACCTGGACGCAGAGGCTGAGGCCGCCGTGCTCCAGGGGCAGATCGCGTTGCTGAGCAACGACCTCACGGAGCGCCTGGCCGTGGAGGTCGACCCTGGGACGGTCATCGCGCGTGCCCGTCCGCCGGAGTCGCCCTCGTCCCCACGCCCAACCCGGTCCCTGGCGATCGCGGCAGCCGCGGGCGCGGTCATCGCGTTCGGCGCGGCGCTGGTCCGGGATCGGGTAGATGACCGGGTGCGGTCTCCGGACCAGGCGGCAGCAGCCCTGCGCGCACGGGTCCTGACCGTACTCCCGACCTCCACCACGCGACGGGGACGTGCCACCACGTCCAGGGCATACCGTCGACTGGCCGTGTCCCTCGGGGGGGCGGACGCCGGGGTCGTGGCGGTCGCGAGCTGGGAACGATCGCGCCGGCGGACGGCGACGGCGGTGGGCCTGGCGACCACCCTCGCTGACGCGCACCGAGTGCTCGTCGTGGGTGATCGCCAGCTCGTCGACGACGTGACGACCCACGTCGATGCCGCCCCGACGCCGCACGACGCGGGGGGTCTCGGCGACGGGTTGACGATGTGGCGCTTCCCGACGACCGCGCCTGACGTGATCGCCGTCGGACCGGACGCGGTAGCCCACTCCCGGTTCGGCGGCACCAGGGTGCTCATCACATCGTCCCTCGGCGCCGTCGGGCGCCACTACGACGTCGTGCTCATCGACAGCTCGCCACTCGGGGGGTCGACGGATGCCCTCGAGCTCGGCGACCTGGTGCGGGGAGTCGTCCTGGTGGCGACGGTGGGCGTCACGCGTCGACGTGACCTGGCGCAGGCAGCTGACCTCCTCGAACAGGTCGGGCTTCCGGCGTTGGGGGTCGTCGTCCACGCTGCACCCCGCCTGTGGGACCGTGGACGTCGTTGAACCGACCGAGCGCGGCGGCAGCGGGCCGGTCCGTCGATCGTAGGACGGTGCGCGGGATGAGACTTGGCCGCCTCACCTGTCCCGGCGAACGCATGCGAAGAGGTGCCGGCCGTAGTTGTCGCGGAACGGTCCGACCGCGTCCTCGTCTGGTCCCAAGTCGATGATGTCGTCGAATGACGTGTGCCGGCGGAGGTATGCCTCGATGTGCGCGGGGTTCCAGCCGGCCAGGCTGTCCGCGAACCACGCCTCGTCACCCTGGCCCGTGTCGATGAAGAGCACGGATCCGGTCGCCCTGTCGAGGGCGGACAGCAGCTCCTCCGCGGTCGTGCTCCCCCGACCGAGCACGAAGTGGTGCAGCAGGCTGAAGCAGGACACGACGTCGTGTGGGGACTCCTGCGACGCGAGCAGGTCGACGGCGTCCCCCACGAGGACGCGATCGGGGGACAGCCCGTAGGCAGCCTCTGCCAGCCGCGGCGCCAGGGGATCGCGCTCGATGCCGCGCGCATCGAACCCGCGCGCCTCCATCTGCGCCGGGAACCAGCCGTAGCAGCACGCCACATCCAGGTAGCGGCGTCCACCTGCGGAGATGCCGAGGTCGTCGAGCAACGCCACCATCTTCTCGAGGCGATCGGTGCAACGGCGGACCGTGACCCAGGCCTCGCGGAGCTCGGGGGCGTCGATGGGCTGGTAGAGCTCCTTCTCCCCGCCGATCCAGCTCATCTGGTTGAGCAGGTCCTGGAGCGGCGTGGTGACCGGCAGCCACTTCACCTTCGCGGGCAGCGTCCGCCGGCCACGTCGGAACTCGATCGCCGCTCGGTGGTGCCCGTCGACGATCTGGTGCAACCCCGACGTCCACCGCACCGGCGCGACCATGAGCGGCGATCCCGCCGGGCTCTGGTGCGCGCGGGTCCGCGTCGGCACCTCACCTCGGTACCGTCGGATGAAGTCGCGAGCCACGTCCACGACGCCCTCGTCGTCCGTGGCCCAGAAGTAGCGGCCATGCAGCCGCAGGCACGTGCGACCCATCTCGCCGTACGGGTGCGCGAGGATCTCGGCGTCGGTCAGCTCGCCCCGATCGACGTCGGCGAGCAGCTGGACGTGAGGTCCCTCGGCCAGCCGGGTCGATGGCCACAGCAGGTCGTGCGAGGACTCTGCGAACTCAGACGCCGTCTGGGGACCCATGACACCGAGCAGCAGGTCCTCCAACCGCACGTCGACGCGCCAGGGCCGCCACGGCACGACGGGGTACAGCTCCTTCCGGACCGACTCCGGCACGGCCTCGCGGACTCGCTGCGCCGCCGTGCGGGCTGCGGGGGCCACCCGCCGTGCGGATCGCCGGGCTTCGCGCCGCACACGGTCGCGGACGTGCCGCATCACGGTCATGTCGGGGTCCTCTCCGTCGCCGCGCTCATCCCACGTACGTTCGGCTGCTCGCAACGCGACTTGACCGATGCCTCACGGACGGCTGGCCGCGGTCGGCGTGCGGCGTCGCCGGAGGGCGCGGGCAAGGATATCAACTTCCAGTCTCCCACGAGCCCGCCACACGCCGAGCCCGTAGGCGGCCGTCGCGACGCCCACCAGGACGAGGGTGGGCGCCCACCGCAGCTCGACGGCCGACCTGGCCACCAGCGCCGCCGGGCCGAAGGTGGCACCGGCCAGGACCGCCGCGCGCAGCGCCTTGCCCCCGGCGAGTGTGAACCCGACCTCGCGTCGGATCTGCCACAGCGGCAGGAGGTTGCGGACCACGATGGCCACCGACCAGGCGATGGCTGCACCGGTGATCCCGACGCGCGGCAGCAGCACGATGTTCAGCACGACGTTCAGCACCAGCGCCACCGCGTTGTTCCCGAGGCTCAGCCCGCTGCGCCCGGCCATCAGCAGGACCACGTCGACCGGACCGGTCGCCGTGCTGACGAGCATGGCCGCACAGAGGATCGACACGGTCGTCGCACCCTCGCCGTAGCCGTCCCCGAACACGACGAGCAGGGACGGGGCCAGCCCGGCGAAGAGGATGTAGGGCGGCCACGTGAGCAGGATCGTCCACGTGGTCGCTGCGGCGAACACACTCTTCGCGGCCGGGTGGTCGCCGTCGGCGAACAGACGGCTCAGCTGCGGCTGGAGCATCTGCTGGATCGCTTGGATGCCCATCTGGCCGAACACCATGAAGCGCGTCGCGGCCGTGTAGACGGCGGCGTCCCGCACGCCCAGGAGGGCGGCGATCAACAGCACATCCACCCGCTGGATCGCCGTCTGGACCACCTGACCCAGTGCACGTGGGAGCGTGAACCGCCAGAACGCTCGGACGGCGTCGTCCCCGTCCGGGGCGGTGTCGAGGTGGGGGCGCACAGCATCGCGTGCGCGGGTTGCCACGCGGCGGAGCCAGAGACCGGCCCAGGCGGTCGCCGGGAGCAGCGGGAGCGCCCAGGCCGCGGCCAACCACCCGAGCTCCGTCCCGATCACCGCCGCCACCACGACCAGCACGACCTGGCCGGTCGAGCGGACGATTTTGTCGACGACCACCGTGGGACGCATCGTCCCGTACGCGCGGGTGGCGGCGAGCAGCAACATGAAGACCGTCATGACCGGGACGAAGGCGGCCAGCACGCGGATCCCCTGCGCGAGGTCGACGCCGGGCGCGTCGCCGCCCACCAGCCCCGTCAGTGGTGACGAGGGCACGGCCATGACCGCTGCGGCAACCCCGCTCGTGACCAGGACCGCCGTGCCCGCGCTGCGCATGCACCTCCGGACGTCAGCGGTGCGGCCGCTGGCCATCAGGTGCGGCACCCAGCGAGCCAGACCGACGTCGGCTCCGAGCCCGGCGACGGTGACGATGAGCATGAACAGTGCGGTGCCGGCGAACAAGCCGCCGGCGGTCGCCTGGTCGAACGCGTTGGTGACGACGAAGATGACCCCGAAGGACGCCGCGCTCGACGTCGCGGCACCGATGAGGTTGAGGCCGCTCCCGCGTGCCAGCCGGTGGAGGTGGCGGTCGTCCTCGACCGCCACGCCTCCACCCGTCGGTCGCGTCATCGGCGCCAGCTCGGCTCGTAGCCCAGCAGGCGGGCCAGGGCGTCGTCGTGCGGGGCGAAGTGGGCTTCCAGGCGTGCTCGGGTGGCCGCGGCCATCGGCGCCCTCGGCCGGGCGTTCCACCGCTCGAAGCCGTCCGGCTGCCACCGCGTCAGCCCCAGGAAGTCGAGGAGACGTGCGAACTCTTCCTCAGGCCGTTCGAAGAAGTCCTCGCTCCCGAGGACGTGCACGCGATCACGCCCCACGGCATCGAACATCCGCACGAGCTGGCCCGCGTACTGACCGCGGTCGACGTAGGAGTGGTGGCGGTGGGAGACGCTGACGTAGCTCGGATCAGCCCGCATGCGCGCCACCTCGCCCACCAACCGCTCGGGCTCCCGGTCGAGCGCCTCCTCGAACGGCAGGTGGTCAAAGCCCCGCGCGCACTCATGCCGATGGGCCGAGTAGGCCCGCTCCACGGGATCACGCAGCATCACCACCAGGCGCACATCGGGGAGGTCCGCCGCGATGCGCTCGATGGCGAGCGGGTGGTGCATGTAGTACCCGCTCGACTCGAAGGTCTGCGGGAGCCCTGCGACGCGTCTCCGGGCCACGGCCGTCACCGGGAAGTGGCCGCGGTACCACCGCATGCCGCGTCCGTAGGCGACGTCGAAGTAGTGGATCCCCTTGTGGAAGAGGGGCGGAACGACGTCGGGGTGGGCCATCAGGGCGCGGTGCAGCGACGTCGTGCCGGCACGTTGGGCACCCACCACGAGGAACGCCGGCAGCATGCGAGCCGGTGCCGTCGCGCGGCCCACGCCACGCGCGACCCGTCGCCCCAGCGCCTTGACCTCGTCGGGCGCGCGGGATCTCATCGTCGGCATGCGGGCGGCCATGCCTCGTCGGGGATCGGTCATGACAACCTCCGCTCGGTCACCTCGAGTGCCCACCGCGCACGTAGGGCCAGCGCCGCACCGTTCGGTCCCTCGGCCGCCAGCAGGTACCGCGCGCACAGGAGCGCCAGGTAGGCGTCGACGACCGGGGCCGCGGGCGCGCGGACGCCGAGCGCCCCCAGGAGCGCCGGGGCGATCCTGGTGGTCGCCGCGAGCGCATCGTCCCAATCGCTGGTCTCCCGTGCGCGCCGCTGCATCACGTAGTGCAGCGCGTCGGCGCCGACGGGCACGCCGTCGGCGCATCGCTCCCAGTCCCACAGCGAGACCTGCCGCCCGGCGAAGGCCATGTTCCAGGGCGTCCAGTCGCCGTGCCAGATCCCGTGCTCGACGGCGACCGCCCCGTGGCGCGCGACGAGCGCGTCGGCCAGTGCGCCCACGCTTCGCCCAACCGCACGGTCCTCCACGGCGCCGGCGCAGCTCCGGAGCGCCGCCACGACCGGACCCGCACCGACCGGCACCTGCTCGACACCCTCCGCGCGCGCGAGTTCGGCCAAGGCTGCAACCGGCACCGCCCGTCGGGGCGCCCAGGCCGTCACCGGAGTTGGCAGGGCGCCGATGACGAGGAGGCGCAAACCACGCCAGCTGCCGTGGTGCAGCACGCGGGGGAGGGTGAGGTGCCGCAGCCGCAGGCCCGCCAGCCGTGCGAGACTCCGCGCCTCCCGGTCGACGAGCGCCGTGGAGACCTCGTCGTCGCCCACCTTGACGAACGCGAGGACCGACCCGTTCTGGTCGAACACCTGGAGGATGGGCTTCTGGTTGGCCCGGAGCGTCCCCACCCCGAGGCTGACGACCACGGCCCGGCCGAGCACCGCGGAGAGGTGGCTGACGATGGACTCACCAGCCCGCGCCCCCGTGATCCGAACCCGATCGACGAGGCACAGCTGGGCGATGCCGGCTCGAAACGCACCCGCGAGGACCGCCCGCACCAGCCTGTCGGCTGCGGTGCTGGTCTGGCTGACGCGCAGGACGCCGGCCGCTGCCGCACGCGACTGGTCGGGCACCAACAGCCACGGCCGCCGCGCCGTGGGGACGAACAGCAAGTCGTCGGTCGACCCCGTCCGGCGAGCGGACCGGGCTCGGACGACATCGACCGCCTCCGCGGCGGGCCACAACCTGCCCACGACCTGCACCAGGTCGCGGCCAGCACCCGGCGATGACGCATCGCGCGCTGCCATCACAGCCGGGCTGTCCGGGCATCGGCGAGGAGCTCGTGGAACGTCGCCAGCTGCGCGCCGCGCAGCTCCCACGACCCGGTGGGGGCGTTCAGCCCGGAGTCGAAGGCCGCCATCGCGACGACCCGGGCGCCGAGGCCGTCGTCGTGGGAGGCGGCCGCATGCTCGTACCACTCCCGCACGTGCTGGCCTGCCGTCGCGTCCATCCCCCGGAACCCCCACTCCCCGACGGCGACGTCGATGCCCTGCTCGCCAGCCCAACGCCTGATCTCCAACCAGTTGTCCGTGACCAAGGACACCGGCTCGTCGCGGTACACGTCGACACCCAGGACGTCGTAGATGCCGGGTTCCCACCACTCCTCCACGTCGCGACCCGACCTCGGATCCCACGTCCAGTCCATCAGGATCAGCACCAGCGCGACGTCCTGGATGCCCAGGAGGTCCATGCGCTCGCGGATGTGGCGGTTCATCGCGACGTGCCCAGCCGGCCCGGCGGGGTCATCCGGGGCGTTCACCCCGCCGCCGCCCTCCGGCTCGTGGTGGACCGTCAGCCACACCGGTCCCCCGGTGGCCTCGAGCTCGAGCAGCAGCTCGTCGATGGCCGGGTCGTGGAGCCCGTCGGCCACCTCCGCCCAGCCGGGGGGCTTGATCGACACCCACGGCAAGCGGCCTGCGGAGAGATCAGCTCGGACCGCTGGGACCAACGTCGACGTGCGCTGGTCCCACCGGTAGAAGGTGCGACGCAGCGACAGGGGCAGCCCGGTGGGTTGCTCGTGACGCGTCGCCGGGTCCGCGTTGCCACCCACGGCAGCGCCCCACCAGAGCGTCCCGGGGTCCGGTCGACCGGGATAGGTCGCCGTCGTGGCTGCACCTCCAGGAGTCCCGGGCGGCGGGTCGTCCCGGGGCGGTCCGAGAGCGACCCACTGCACGGCCGCCACCTTGGAGGGGGGGCCGACCGGGCTGACCGCCGCCACCGCGGCCAACGCCACCCCCATCGCCAGCAGCGCGACGACGGTGCGGGTCACGGGGATCCGTCCCCGACGCCGGTGGGGACGGGAACCCGGGAGGAGCGCGCCTCCCGCATCGCCAGGCCCGCGACCACGAAGACCAACGTCATCGGGACGCCCTCGACGTCGTAGATCGGCAGCAGCACCCCCAGGACGATGAGCATGCTCCGCATCCACACGCCCGTCTGCGGGCACTCGGCTGGCCTCGACCGGAGGTAGAGGATCGCGAGGAAGGCGAGGAACAGGACCAGAGATGGGATCCCGTGCGCGAACACGATGTACCAGAGCTGGCCCTGCGTCCCGAGCGGTGGCCGGATGCCGGGTCCCTCGTAGGGCCTCGGCGCCCCGTAGCCCAGCAGCGGCGACTCGGCGATCGCCTCGATGGTCCCAGCCGCGACATCGCTGCGCGCGTTGTTGCTGTGCGGTGTGTCGAGACGATCTCGCACCACGTCGCCGAGGGGCGTGAAGCTGCCGAAGACCAGCGCGAGCGCCAGCACCAACGCGAAGATCCCCGCAGCGCGTCGGACCCTGGGCGTCGAGCGCTGGGACAACATGAAGGCCAGCCAGACCCCGATGCTCAGCCACATGCCGCGGTTCAGGGACAGCACCGCCGGCACCGCGGCCGCCGCGATCGCGACCTTGAGGGCACGGCGGAGGGCGACGCTGGTCGTCGGGTCCAGCAGGACCGCCGCGACCACGGGCAGCAGCAGTGCGAAGTTCGCGCCCCAGGTGTTGGTGTAGGGGAAGGGCGCTGCCGGTCGCGGGATGGGGTAGCCGAGGAAGTTCTGGACCGCACCGAAGGTGGGTTCGAGCAGCGTGCGGGTGAACTCGTCGCCCGACACACCGGTGGGCAGGACCGAGAGCAGGGGGTTCGGCAACGTGGCGGCTGGGAGGAGCAGACCGAGGTAGCCACCCACGACCACGATGATCCAGAAGACGGCCAGCCAGCCGAGCACCGTGCCGGTGCGGACCCGGCGGTCGAGGTTGTACACGTACAGCAGCACGATGCCAGCAGCCAGGAACTGCGCCCAGCGATACGTGAACGCGATCGCCCGCCCGGTGGTGTCGACCTGGCTGCCGGTCACGAGCACCCACCCGAGGAACAGCAGGAGCAACGAGAAGCCGGGGGGCACCCTCACGATCCGGCTGGTCGCGAGGTGCGCCGCCATCGGCGCCGCGAGGACCACCCAGGCCATCGGCGCCAGGCCGGTGATCCAGAGCGCGGGGAACCCGACCAGGCCGATCAGCAGCGGCCACGCCTGCGGGAGGGCCACGCCCGTAAGGTCGGGTCGCCCCACGGAGGCCCCCCCGGTCCAGCTCGACCGGGAACGGGGCGCGTGCGCGCGGGTCAGATGCCCCTCCCGACTGCGTTCGCCATCCGCTGGGCACGAGTTACCGACAAGAGACCGGTGCTCACCACCAGTGCGACCGCGGCGCGCCGGTCGAGCGGGTTCAGCCGCAAGCTCTCGAAGGCTGTCCGCATCGCGGCGCGCCGATCCCCCATCGCGGCTCGTGCGAAGGCCTGTCGTCCACGCAGGTTCGCCAACCCGCGGCTGTCCTGTCGCAGCTCCGGGTGCTTGTCGATCAGGTAGTCCAGCGCCTCGATCATCGTCGGCCAGCGGCCGCTGAAGTGGGAGGCGCGATGCCAGGCGACCACCGCCAGCGGCCTGCGGACGTAGGCGAGCGGGTGCACCTTCGCCGCGCGGATCAACCAGTCGTGATCCTCGCCGTAGCTCCCCGGGATCGCCTCGTCGACCAGACCGATGTCACCGGTGAACGCCGTGGTCCGGACGAGGACGGTCGAGGGGTGGGCGTCCTGCACGCGGGACCGGCACAGGTCCGCGACGGTGACCTCGTCGCTGGGCCACACGCGTTCGATGCGGTCGCCCTCGTAGTCGATCACCATCCCGCCGACCACGACCTGGCGGTCGGGTTCCGCGTCCAGGATGTCGACCTGCGCGGACGTCTTGTCGGGCAGCCACACGTCGTCGTCGTCGCAGAAGGCCAGGAGCTCACCTCTCGCAGCCAGCGCGCCGGTGTTGCGTGCGCCCGCCAGCCCGGGGGTGCGGGCGTTGCGGAGGACGACGACCGGTCGGCGGGGGTCGTCGGACACCAGGGTCTCGTCGGGCTCGTTCCGGTCGAAGACCACGACGCACTCGAGGACGCCGTCGTAGGTCTGGACGCGCACGCCCTCGATGGCCTCTCGCAGCAACTGGGGCCGGTCGTGGGTCGCGATGACGGCCGAGACCGTCGGCCGCGGACCGCGTGTCCCGTCGACGTCCTGAACCCCGTTGACTCCAGTGTCCGTCGACATCCCTCAACCCGCGTCCGTCTGCTGCGTCCGCTGACGGAGTGTAGCGGCCATCACGGTGTCGGAACCTTCCCCGTGGCGCCACTCCACGCGCTAAACCGGGTCGAGCCACCGCCGATGGGAAGACTAGTCGTCGACTGGGAGCTTCTGCGTGACCCTGGCAAGCAGGTACATGGCGGTGTTCATCGCGTGCGCGTCAGTGCTCGTGTCCGCCCCTCCCCCGGTGACCGCCGGGGCGGTCGTGGACGTCACGCGGCTGGGCGGGGCGACGCGGACCGAGACGGCCGCGCACGTCGCCACCTCGTTGCACCCCGACGGTACCGACCACGTCGTCGTGGTGCGTTCGGACCGCTTCCAGGAAGCACTCGTCGCCGCGCCACTGGCTGGCGCGCTCCAGGCCCCCATCCTCCTCTCCGCCGATGACGAGATGGACGACGTCACCCAGGAGGCGCTCTCCGAACTGGGTGCTGAGCGGATCACGTTGGTCGGTGACGAGACGGTCTTCAGCACCCGGTACGCGGCGTCCATCGACGGCGTGGATGTCACCCGCGTAGAGGGGAGCTCCACATACGGCACGGCCGCGGCCGTGGCAGATGAGGTGGTCCGCCTCACCGGTGCGCTGCCCTCCCTCGAGGGTGGCCGCACCGTGCTGCTTGCCAGCGGAGAGGACTTCCCCGACGCCCTGTCAGCGAGCGGCCCCGCGTTCGTCGGGCGCGTGCCGCTCCTGCTCACGGCTCCAGAATCGCTGCCCGCAGCGACGATCGAGGCGCTTCTGGCTCTGGCGCCCGAGCAGGTGATCCTCTTCGGCGGTCCCGCGGCGGTGGACGAGCACGTCGCAGACCAGGTGGCGGCCCTCGGCCCGGACGTCCTGCGGCTGGCGGGGCCGACGCGCACCGCCACTGCGACGGCGGCCGCAGAGCACTTCACCGCGACGGGTCTACTGGAGCGGGACGCAGCTGTCCTCGTGCGGGGGGACGACTTCGCCGACGACCTGGCGGCGGCGCCCGTCGCAGGTGCGCTGGGGGCCCCGATCCTGCTCTCCGCCGATCGGACCTGGCTGTCCGACGACACCGTCCGGTGGGCGGCCGAGCGGTGTGGCACGCTGGCGGAACTGGTCGTCGTCGGCGGGACGACCGCGGTCCCGCAGGCTCTGGTGGACGCGTTCACACACGCCTCTGCCACCTGCGCGGCCCCGGATCCCGCCGAACCGGCGTCCTTCCCGGGCGACCCGGCACCCGGGACCGTGTACTGGGGTGCTGCGGTCGGGGGCAACGGCGACCCGACCCAACGTCACGAGCAGCCCGCCGGCGTCCCCCTGTCGCTCCGGCGCACGTTCTTCCGCTGGGATCAGCGCAACGGCTACCTGCCACGCATCGCGGCCGAGGACCTGGCCGTCGGCCGGCTGCCGTGGGTGTCGATCAAGACGCCCGGCTGGACAGCCATGGCCGACGGCACGGCGGACGCGGAGATCGACGAGCTGCTGAGGAACCTCGACGGACTGGACGGTCCCGTGTGGTTGACCGTGCACCACGAACCCGAGGGCGGCGGAGGGGTGAACCACCCCGACGACCCGGCCGGTCCGGAGGGCCACCGAGCCGCCAACCGGCGGGTCCGCGAGCGGATGGAGGCTCTCGGTACCGACAACATCGCCCTGTCCCTGATCCTGATGGGCTGGACCTGGGATCCCCGCTCCGGTCGTGATCCCGACGAGTGGTGGGAGCCGGGCCTGTACGACTTCGTCGGGATCGACCCCTACCGCGACGAACCCGGTGGGCTGCTCACGGAGACGTGGGCTGACATCCGCCGTTGGGCTGCGGAGCAGGGCACCGTCGTCGCGGTCGGCGAGTGGGGCATGCGGGGGGACGACGAGGCAGCGGCGCAGCACGTCCGCGACTGGTACGCCGCCGCGGCCGGGTCCGCGACGGACGGCGCTGGCGCACGTGTCATCGGACTCGCGGCGTTCGACTCCCACCTCAACTCGCGGACGGGGTCCTGGGAGCTGCCGCCCTCGCAGCTCCACGCCTTCCACGCGTTGCTGGCGGACCCGCGCACCGCCCGGCTGTAGGTCGCGGGGTCATGACCGCCTGGCGTCTGCCGTCCCTCCCGCGCGTCGGCCGGCAGCGCTGGTGAGGTCACCCCGACCGGTCGCCGACGCACCTGCATCGGCGACCTGCCGGGCCAGGCCGCTGTCCACCCTGCCCCGGCGGCGACGCTTCGTGTGCACGACGACGCCCAGGATCCGCAAGCCGACCTGGTCCAGGGTCTCCGCCGCCTCTGCCAGGTCCGACAAGCGGGTGTCGCCGACGCGGACGGCGAACACGACGCCGCTCGACACCTCGCGCAGCTCGAGGGCATCCGTCGACTCCGACAGCGGGGCGGCGTCCACGATCACGAAGTCGTAGGCACCGCCGACGACGTCGAGCAGCGCGGTCATGGTCCCCTTGCTCTGGCCGTACCGCGACGAGGCCGGACTGGACGACTCCGCCGCGATCAGGTGGAGGGGCGCCGGCTGGTGGAGCTCCACGATCTCCCTACCCACACCCGACTCGACGACCAGGCCGCGGCGGGCTGCGTCGAGGTTCGAGTTGAGCAGCTCCTGCACCGCCGGGTGTCCGCTCGGCACGTCGACGAGCAGCACCCGGTGCTCCTCCGCCAACGTGATCGCGAGGTTGACCGCCGTCGAGGTGCGTTCAGCGAGCGGCTCGTAGCTGGCGACGATCAGCGCGTCAGGCCGCCGGTCGTCAAGGGTGACCGCGAGCCGCCGGTACGCGTTCACCATGGACCGGTTGCGGGTGCGGAGCCCGCCTCCCCCGGGGACGACCGCGAGGACGCGGGCGTGCAGCGCTCGCCCGGCGACACCGGCATCTCGCAGGTTGTCGTCCAACCGGTCGCGCACGAACGCCGCCAGGACACCGAGGACCGCACCAGCGAGCAGCGCGACGATCATCGCGCGCACGGGTTGGGGGCTGCTGGGCGCGGCAGGTTCGACGGCCGGCGCGATGACCTCTCCGGCGTCGATGCTGGTCGACAGGCGCTGTGCCAGCTCGGCGGAGAGCAAGCTGATCTGCCCCTGCAGGAGGGTTCGGCGGTTCTGCGCGTCGATGGCGTCGAGCGACTCCGGGTCGTCCGCGGTGGCGGCGATGGTCGCCGAGACGTCCTCCAACTCGTCGCTCAGCTCGGCGAGGCGCTCCTCGATCGCGTCGGTGGACCCCGAGATCGCCGCGGAGCCCCTGTCGAGCCGCACCGCGAGGTACGCCTCGGCCAGCGCGTTGGCCCCCGCGGCGGCCTGCGACGGACCCGGCGCCCGGTACGTGATCCGCATCACATCGGCGTCGCCCGGAGCCTCGACCGCCATCCGCTCTTGCACCTCGTCGACCGGTGCATCCCCGATGACGGGTCGCGCGCGATCCACCACCAACGGGGAGGTCACCAGCTGGAGCTCGGTCTGCAGGTCCACGAGATCCCCCGCGCGGTCGTACGCCTCCAGGGGATCTCGCGTGATCGGTCGGACAAGCACCGTCGCGGAGCTCTCGTACTCGTCGGGCACCACCGCGACGTACAGCTGCGCTGCCATCCCCGCCACCACGACGGACACGACGATCAGTGCCCAGCGGCGACGGAGGACGGCGAGGTAGTCACCCGCGGTCGGGAGGTCCGGTGGCGTCGCGCTCATGCGGATCTGGGCGACGGGCCAGCGCCCGCGCCCTGGGGCATGTCCACCACTAGCGAGGCGCGAGGACGATGGTCCACATCGTCGCCTTGCCGTTGACCGAGTCGGACGTCGCCGTCGCACCGCCGACCGGCCCCGCAGCGTGGATGCCGCTGTCGGCGACCAGGGAGGTGATCCGCCCGCCGCCCGACCCGACGCCCAGACGCCGAGTGGTGTGACCCGGTGGTGGCGCGATGTTCGTGGTCGCGGACGTCTTGTCCGCCCAGTAGGAGACGACGAGCCCGCCGTCGACGGGGTTCTCCAGCACGGGGGTGGTGTGCGATGCCGTGTCGGCCTCCTCAACCGCGTAGCCGACCGCGGCGACGGGGGCCGTGAGCGAGGTACCCTCCCACACGCTCAGGCTCAGGTCGGCCTTCGTGAACGCCGACGTGCCGACCTGCACGAGACCGCCGATGTCCTCGGCCGACGCCACGCGGGCGAACAGCTGGGTGGACATCGACTGGTCCTCGATCCGCCCGAGCGACGTCCACCCGGCGGGCGGGGTCGCCTGGGCGGCCGCGACGTTGGTGGAGACCGCCAACACCATCGCGTCGCCGGGCTCGGTGCCGGGCGGCACCTCGACCTCGAAGCTCGACGCGTTGTCGTTCACCCCGGACGCCCCGATGAACCGGATGCCGGCCGCCGGAGCCTGCACGGTGACCTTGAACGGCGCGATGGACGATTCGCCGTCGTCGTCGGTGACGGTCAGGGTCGCCTCGTAGACGCCAGCCGCCGCGTACGCGTGGGTTGCCGTCACGCCAGATGCCGTTGTCCCATCCCCGAAGTCCCACACGTGGTCGACGATCTCGCCGTCGACGTCGAAGGATGCGGATGCATCGAACTGGCACTGCAGGTCGATGCAGCTCGTCGTCGGCTCAGCGACCGGCACGCGGTTCGTGGTCTCGGTCACGCCGACGGGCGCCAGGACGATCGACCACGTCGTCGCGTTGCGGTTCGTCTCGTCCGAGACCGCGGTGATGCCGCCCACGTCGCCCGGGGTCGTGAAGGCCGCATCGGCCACGACGGCGGACACCCGCCCGCCACCCAGGCCGTAGCCCTCGTGACGCACGTTCTGGCCGGCGGGGACCGACCAGGAGGTGGTCCCGGAGGTGCGGTCGGCCCAGTACGACACGACCGTGCCCTCGTTCAGACCCGATGGGACGACCGGGGTGGTGTGCTCGGTCCGGTACTCGGTCTCTGCCTGCCCGGCGGCGATCGCCACCGGCACGGTCGGACTGGTGCCGCCGTAGGCCAGCAGCGTCACGTCACCCTTGAGGTACCGGTTCAGGCTCAGCGTCTCCGCCCTGGTCTCGTCGCCGACCTCAGCGATCCGCCACCAGGCGCTGGTCCTCAGGCGGCCGGCCACGACGGTGTCCAGGCTGGTCCAGCCAGGGAGGGTGGTGGGTTGCGGGTTCTGGTCGGTCTCGTTGAACGAGGCGAACAGGACCATCAGGTCGCCGGGCCGGACGCTGTCAGGCACCTCGACGGTGAACGATGTGCGGTTGTCCGTCACCGACGACGAACCCAGGAAGGTGATGGCTTCCAAGGCGTCGCTGACGTTGACCTCGCGGCTGGTCGTCGCGGTCAGGCCGGTGTCGTCGGTGACCGTCAGGACCACCTCGTAGGTGCCGGGGTTCGCGTAGGTGTGCGCCGCCGTCACCCCCGTCGCGGTCGTACCGTCGCCCAGGTCCCAGGCGTAGGAGGTGATCTCGCTCCCGTCGGTGGAGGTCGACGCGTCGAACTGGCACTCGAGGTGGGTGCAGGTCACGTCGAACGCCGCGACCGGGGGCTGGGAGATCGACACGGGGACGGTGGTCGATGCGCTCGCCCCACGGGCGTCGGTGACAGTGAGGGTGACCGTGAAGGCGCCGTCGCCGAACGTGTGCTCGGCGCCGGGACCCGAGGCGGTCGTGCCGTCTCCGAAGTCCCAGCTGAACGACGACAGGATCCCGTCAGGGTCGTGGCTCCCCGTGGACCCGAACCGACACGTCGCCTCGACGCACGTCACGGTGGCCCGTGCGGCGGGTGGGACGTTCGGGCCGACGTGACCGGACGGCGAGTGGACCGTCAGCCCGCGACCGGAGTAGGTGCGACCGTCCCCGACCGCCGGTCCGGACACCACCGTCGTGGTCCCCGGGACGACCGCGTCGTCCACGAAGGACGTCCGTGAGAGGTTGCCGTCCGTGCCGGTCGTGTACAGCTGATCGCCGTGGAGGTGCAGGCCTCGGACGTTGCTCCAGTTGAGCGGGCCACCCTCGGCGGCGATGAAGGTCTCGGCGCCGAAGACGCCGTTCTCAGGGGTGAAGTACCGGTAGTAGAGGCGGTTCTGCCCCTGGACGGTGTAGTACAGCCGCCCACGCGTTGCGTCGAAGGCCATCCCGTTGAGGAAGCCCACCGGGAAGTGGCTGCTGGTGAGCCCGCGGAGGTCGAGGGAGGTGGACGGGCCTGCGGTGGCGCCGTCGAAGGGGCGGACCCGGAAGGTCCCGTCGGACTCGGCGGTGTAGAGCGATCCGCTCAACACCATCGCCGCCCGGACCCGGGACCAGTCCAGCCCCGCGATCGGCGCGGGAGTCCCGACCGTCGTCCCGTCGAAGGCCGCTGACGTCAGCGCGTTCCCGGACCCGGTGAGCAGCTGCCCGGGGATGGGTCCGGGGTGAGCGGGCGGGATGGGAGCACCGGTCGCCGACGGGAACATCGCCAACCGGCCGTGATACTCCCAACGACCCACGCGATCGGTGTCGCTGCCGATGTACAGCCCCCTGGGCGAGGTCACCATGTCGAACACACCGACGCCGAGGTCGCGGCCCGGGTCCCAGGAGAACGGCAGCCCGTTCGTCGGATCGAGGGACGCGAGCCCTTCGCGCGGGACGGCCCCCGGCCCCTGCCGGTCGCCCGCGAAGGGGTTGTTCACCCAGCGGTTGTGCCCACCGATGTAGACCGCTTCACCGGTGACCGCCACGCCGTAGAGGGTGTCACCACCGGTGTGGTTGACCCACGTGGGCGTCTGGTTCGGCCCGGACGTACCCAGCTCCCAGCGCGCCGATGAGTCGCACAACCGCCCCGCGCGGTAGGCGCCGGTCGTGACCACCACCATGTACGACCCGTCGGGGGCGATGTCCACATCGCGCATGTAGCTGTGGAACGAGGGGGAACACCAGGAAGCCCCGTTGGAGGCGGTCTGGGCGTACAGGCCGGTGTGCCAATCGGAGACACGTGCCTGCGGCCCGTCGACCTCGATCACCACGATCTGCGACCGCGGCTGGCCCTCGACTGTGCCGAAGTTCCCGATCGCCACCACACGGGTCCCGTCCGGCGTCACGTCCAGCTTCATCGTCTGGACGACGCCACCGTTCCCGAACGGGTCGGCGAACTCGAGGTCCACACCGGGATCGACGGCACCGGTCACCGCGTCGACGGCTGCGAAGCCGCTGCGGTGGGCGCCGCTCACGTTCCAGAACAGACCGCCGATGAACACGCGACTGCCTGACAGCACGACGTCACGCACACGGTGGCTGGGCGCAGCGTCGAAGGCGGGATCCGCCGCGCCGGTCGCGGCGTCGAGCTTCGCCAAGTTCTGCTGCGCGCGACCGCCGGCGGAGCTGAACGCGCCGCCGACGAACAGCGCCGTGCCGTCATCCGACACGTCGATGGCCTCCACCGTCCCGTTCACCGCGGGGTTGAACCCGGTGTCGATCACGCCGGTGGCGGCGTCGAAGGCGAACAGGTAGGGGCGGTCGATGGGCGTGCCGTCGCCCTCGTTGGCGATGCGTGTGAACGATCCGCCGACGATCACCCGGTCACCGACCGGCATGATCGCGTTGACGCGTCCGTTCAGCGCGTGCGGCGTGTTGTTCGCCGGGTCGGCGCTGACGAGGACGTCGAGGGGCACCTGCACCGCGGCGGCCGGCACGAGCGGCGCCACCGTGCACAGCACGGTGAGGACTGCGAGCACCACCGTGCGGATGCGGGTCTGCGATCGGGAGGGGTACATGGTTCCGCCTAGGGTCTTGCGAGGATCACAGCCGCCGACGCGGCGTGGAGCGGGAAGAGGTGGGACGTGGGACCGCGTGCGCCGAGGGGTCGATGCCCCACTGGTCGAGCGTCGCCCGTCGCGCGCCCTCTGGGACGGGCGGCGAGGCATCGGACATCTCGATGAGGTCCAGTACGTGCTCCAGGTGCGATCGCGGATGTGCGACCAGTGATCTGACGCGCACCCGCGACGACGGCACACCGGTCGCCCCGAACGGGTGCAGGCGTGAGTTGTACCACAGGGACCGTACGACCGCGCTCGCAGCGCGCCCGAGGCCAGCGTCGCCGCGGGCGCCCGCGTCGCCGACGAGGTGCACGATCCGGAGGTCGACCCTGTCGAGGCGGCGCAGCAGGTACATCGTCGCCACGTCCGTGCTCGAGACGACCAGCCACCGGGCGCCGGTCAGGCGCTGCACGGCGCGGTACACCGCCAGCAGTGACCGGCCGTAGGCCTCGACGTCGGCGTCGAACCCGCGCAGGACCCCCGGGCGGGTGGCGAGCTTCAACAGGTGGCGGTCCCGCTCGACGGCCCGCTGCGCGGCGAGCACCGCCTCCACGTCGACGTTCGCCCAGCCGCCGAAGGCCTCCTCGCCCACCGCGGTCCAGAACGCGCAGCGGCTGAAGCGCTCCCCGCAGGCGCAGCGCTCGTCGTCGCGGACCCCGCGGCTCCACAGGTGCACGACCTCGCCGAGCGAGACGCACCCCTCCACCTCGCCGAGCATGCGGTCGAGCAGCGTGCTGCCGCTCCGGCCCATCCCCGCGATCAGCAGGACCCCGACCTGGTCGGACGCAGGCTCCGCGGTCGCCGTCGAGCCCGCCCCGAGGTGGTCCAGGCCCGCGGTCTGCCCACGGCGGCGACGTCGGCGTGAGGACCGCTGCCGTTGGGCGACCGCGTCGTCCACCATCGCCTCGAACACCTCGACCGCCGAGCAGGTCCCGTCGTCCCCGGTCACGGCCGCCGGCTCGGACTCACCGTCCAGGACCTGGTCGAGGGCCTCGGCCAGGGCGTCGGCGGATCCCACCAGCACCACGTCGCCGTTGTCCGCCAGCCGGCGGGAGAAGTGGACCTGGTGGTCGTCGACGTGCTCGCCCAGCGCCTTCGACCGCGGCACGACGATCGGGACGTGGCCGGCGGCGCGCGCCTCGAGGATCGTCCCGGGCCCGCCGTGGCACACCACCGCGGTCGCCCGGCTCATCGCGGACACGAGGACGTCGTGCTCGAGGTAGGCGGTCCCCGTCGACGCCGTCGGCGACGCCGACGTGCCGTACTGCACGACGCAGGCCACCGCGGGCCCCCGCGCGGCCACCCAGCGGTCCACCCACTCGACCAGCCGGTCGAAGGGGTGGTGGTCGGTACCGACGGTGACGAGGACGAAGGGACGTTCGGGCAACGGCGACGCCGCGGGCCTCGCCTGGTCGAGTGCGGTCACAGCAGCCGTCCGATCACCACGGCGCCAGGGTAGTTCCGCAGCTGCTCCTCCCACTGCAGGAAGAAGAGCGTGCTGAGGGGACGGCACAGCCGGCCGGTCAGGCTCGGGGTGTCGATGCGGTCGTACACCTCGATGTAGGCGGTGGTCACCCCGAAGAGGCGCCCGAGCAGGAAGAACGGGAGCGCCACGCCGGCCCCGGACGACACGATCACGTCAGGCCGGGTGCGCCGCAGCACCCGCCAGGCCAGCCACAGGTTGCGCAGCAGGTTCGGGATGTGGCGGGTCGTCGGGTGGTAGGCGTAGACGACCTCCTCGCCCTCGAGCGAGCTGTTCGCGTCCACCATGTCGAAGGTGACCCAGACCCGGTCGTGCTTGGACCACCACGGCTCGAGCGCGCGCATCTGGGTGAGGTGCCCGCCGGAGGACCCGACGATGAGCACGGTCTGCCGTGGGCCGTGGCGCGGTGGTGCTGCAGGGGCGTGGTGCATCTCTCGTCCTGATCGTCACGCCCCCCGGGTGGCTTGAGCCCCGCGTGCGGCGTGATCGTGACGGGCAAGCCCGTCACATTGCGTAATGGTGCCACGGTTTCGGGCACGAAGCGTGAAGTTGTCGCGAAGGAGACCGTAGTGGTGTGGACGCACGGTGACGTGGAACCGGTGCGGGTCGCGCAGGGTAGGCGGTGCTAGGCGGCGTCCTCACCGCCGCCGGCGAGGTAGCTGGCCGCCGGGTCGACGAGGAAGCGACCGCGCATGGCGGTGCGCCCGAGCAGCATCCGGAAGCCCATCTCGTCGCGGCTGGCCAGGGTCAGCTCGATCTGCCAGCGGCGCCGGTGCAGCTTCGCCCACGTCTTGATGACGTACCGCTCCTGCACCTGCCCCGAGGACGAGCGGACCTCCCGGACGTCGAGGAGGGGACAGGTGACGGCGACGACGTGCTCGTCGTCGTGCTGGCGGGGGTGCAACGCGAAGGACAGCTCGTCGCCGTCGCGGACGATGTCGAACGCGTGGATGGCGGAGGTCCTGGCGCCGGTGTCGACCTTCGCCTTCACGGTGACGCCGAGGTCGGGCAGGGTGATCCACTCCCGCCAGCCGATCACGAGCCCGCCGCCGCTCACGTCGCCTCCCAGAACGCGAGGGGGTTCCCCCACGGGTCGGCGAAGGGCAGGACCATGCCGCCCTGCGCGCGGGTCGGGGCGATCGGGGTGTCGACCTGGCGTCGTCCGAGCCGCCGGTGGTCGGCTTCCACGTCGCTGCTGGCGAAGGCCAGCCGGATCGAGGGGTCGGGACCGGCCATCAGCGCCACGCGCGTGCCGCCGGCGTCGAGGAGCACCAGGCTCGTCTCGTCGACGCGGACGCGGCGGAGGTACTCGAGGCCGACGGTCTCGGTGTAGAAGCTGACGGCCTCGTCGACATCGGCGACGGTGATGATGATCTCGGCTAGCACGCGCGGGGGATGCTAGCGGTCCGGGACGTCTGCCCCGATCAGGCGAAGAACCGCCGGTCGAAGACCTTGCGGATCCGGCGGCGCGCCCGGTCGACGTCCTGGGTCAGCTCCTGGATGGCGTCGTAGTGCATGGCGTGGGCGAGGCGGGCCAGGCGGTCGGGTGACTGCGGGAGCGACGAGGTCTCCCGCTCCCCCACCAGGTAGAGGGTGTTGCGGACCTGGCTGAGCAGCGTCCAGCCGGACCTGAGCCACACCCCCTCCTCCCCCGTCAGCGCCCCGGCCGCCACCAGGGCGTCGAGTGCCGGCAGCGTCCCCGGCACACGGACCGACGGGTCGGTCGCGCCGTGCACCAGCCCGAGGAGCTGGACGGTCCACTCGACGTCGCTGAGCCCGCCCGGACCGAGCTTGAGGTCGTCGCGCGAGGTCCGCGGCCCGCCGCGGCCGCTCCCCTGGGCGGTGATGGACCGGACGCTCCGCGGGCGTGACGGGGGGGTCCGGCGCGGCCGCTGGGCGGCGGGTCGCGGCGCCTTCCCCCCGGCGCGCTCGGACTCGAGGCGGGCCTTCATCTTCCGCACCGCCACCAGGCGCTCGGTCGGGACCGGGTCGGCGTAGACCAGGGGCCGCATCCCGTCGATGAAGGCCTGTCCGAGCGCCTCGTCACCCGCGACGGGGCGGGCCTGGGTCATCGCAAGCAGCTCCCAGTCCCCCGCCCACCGGCCGTAGTAGGCCAGGTGGGAGTCGAGGCTGCGCGACAGCGGCCCGTGCCGCCCCTCGGGGCGCAGGCCGGTGTCGATGCGGAACGCCGCACCCTCCGGCGTGATCTGGGCCAGCAGGTCGACGACGGCGGTCGCCGCCTCCTCGGCCACCGCGGTGTCCCCCTCGTGGACGAACATGACGTCGAGGTCCGAGGAGTGGCTCAGCTCCCCCGCCCCGAACCGGCCGAGGGCGATGATCGACAGGCGGACGTCCTCGTCCGCCAGCACGGTCGCGAGGGCCGCCTGCAACAGCCCCTCTGACAGCCAGGTGAGCTCCTGGCCGACGGTGACGACATCCGCCTCCCCCGTGACCGACCGGACAGCCGCGCGGAGCGCCTCGCGCCGCTTGTAGCGCCGCAGCGCGTCACCGCTGGTCCCCCCGCCCCCGCGGCGGACCAACCCGGCGGCGCCGGCGTGCAGCTCCTCGCGGGTGCGCGGTCGGGCGAGCGCCTCGGGTTCGTCGAAGAGCCGCAGCACCTCGGGCTGGCGTCCGAACCACTCCCCCAGGCGCGGGCTGGCCCCGAGGACGCGGGCGAGGTGCCGGGCGGCCGCCGGGTTGTCCCGCACGGTCCGGAGGAACCGCGGGTTGTCCCGCAGGGACTCCGCGAGCGACCGGAGGGCGGCCAGGCCGGCGTCGGGGTCGGGGGTGTCGCTCAGCGCCTCGAGCATGGCCGGCAGGACCACGCGCAGCTGGCGGGCGGTGCGCCCCGATCCGCGCAGCATCGCCTCGAGGTGGCGGAGGGCCTGCCCGGGCGCGTCGAAGGACAGGGCGTGCAGGCGGGTGCGGACCGCGTCCGCGTCGAGTCGGCGATCCTCGGCGACCTGCCCGTCCACGAGCTGCCCGTCGGCGACGCGCTCGTCGATGCCCCAGGAGGCGATCGTGGCGAGCAGCGGCCGGTAGAAGAGCTGCTGGTGGATGCGCCGCACGCCGGTCCGGACGCGGGCGAGCTCGCGGTCGAACGCCTCGACGGCGCTGCGGACCGGCAGGTCGCGGAACCCGACGGTGCGGGCCAGCCGCTGCCGCTCGGCATCGTCTGCGGGGATGGTGTGGGTGCGGCGCAGCTGGCGGAGCTGGAGGCGGTGCTCGACGGTGCGGAGGAACCGGTAGGCGTCGTCGAACAGGTTGGCGTCGCCGTCGTCGACGTACCCGCCGTGGGCCAGGGCCGACAGCGCCGGCAGGGTGCCGCGCGCCCGCAGCTCCGGGTCGGCGGGGCCGTGGACCAGCTGGAGCAGCTGCACGGCGAACTCGATGTCGCGCAGCCCGCCGGGGGCGAGCTTGAGCTGCCGCTCCCCGTCCCGCACCACCGGCTTCGACCGCTCGACGCGGCGCTTCATGGCCTGGATCTCCTCGACCGCGTCCCCGCCGAGCGACTCCGGCCACACCCGCGGCGCGACGAGCGCCTCGAACGCCTCGCCGAGGTCCGGCGGCCCGGCGATCGGGCGCACCTTGAGCAGCGCCTGGAACTCCCAGGTCTTCGCCCAGCGCTCGTAGTAGGCCTCGTAGCTCTCGAGGGTGCGGGTCAGCGGCCCGTTGCGACCCTCCGGCCGGAGGTTCGCGTCGACCTCGTAGCAGACCCCGCCCGGTCCGTGGCCGCCCGCCACCTGCATCACGCGGCGGGCGACCCGCTCGGCCGCGGCGGTGTCGCCGCGGTGGACGAAGATGACGTCGACGTCCGAGACGTAGTTGAGCTCCTGCCCGCCGAGCTTCCCCATCGCGAGGACGGCGACCTCCGCGGCGTCGGCTGCCTCGTCGGCGACGGCCTCGTCCAGGGCGGCGCCGAGGACGCCGTCGGCGAGGTCGCTCAGCTCCTCCGCGGTCTGCGGGGTGTCGACCAGGCCGAGGAGGTCGCGGAGGGCGACGCGCAGCAACCCCTCGCGCTGGATGTCGAGCAGCCAGCCGGCGTCCCGCCCGGTCGTGCGGGCCCGCTCGCGGATCGTCGCGGCGTCCCAGGCGGTGGGTTCGGCCTCGTCCAGCACCTCGAGGAGCTGGGGTCGGCTGGCGAGGAGGTCCCCGAAGGCCTGGGACGACCCGAGCAGCACCGCCAGGCGGCGTCGCGCGTCCTCCCCCGCGGGCAGCGCGTCGGCGTCGAGCCGCTCGACGGCCTCGGCGGCCCAGTCGGGGTTGGCGGCGGCCGCGAGGTCGATCACAGGGTCGGCAGGTAGCGCTCCAGCTCGAACGGCGTGACCTGGGACCGGTAGTCCTCCCACTCCTGCCACTTGTTGCGGAGGAAGAAGTCGAACACGTGCTCGCCGAGGGCCTCGGCGACCAGCTCGGACTCCTCCATCGCGACGAGGGCCTGGTCGAGGGACGTCGGCAGGTTCGTGATGCCCGCCGCCCGCCGCTCGGCGTCGGTCATCTCGTAGATGTTGTCCTCGGCCTCCGGCGGCAGCTCGTAGCCCTCCTCGATCCCCTTCAGGCCCGCGGCGAGCATGACCGCGAAGGCGAGGTAGGGGTTGCAGGCCGGGTCCGGCGCCCGGTACTCGATGCGGGTCGAGGCGCCCTTGTTCGGCTTGTACCGGGGGATGCGGACCAGCGACGACCGGTTGTGGCGGCCCCAGGACACGTGGACGGGCGCTTCGAAGCCGGGGACCAGCCGCTTGTAGGAGTTGACCCACTGGCAGGTGACCGCGGTGATCTCCCGTGCGTGGCGCAACAGCCCGGCCGTGAACTGCCGGGCGACGGTCGACAGGTGGTAGGGGTCGTCGGCGTCGTGGAAGGCGTTCGCGTCACCGTCGAACAGCGACAGGTGGGTGTGCATGGAGTTGCCCCACGTGCCGGTCAGCGGCTTGGGCATGAACGTCGCGTGCACCCCGTTGCGCATCGCGGTCTGCTTGATGACGTGGCGGTACGTCATGATGTTGTCCGCCATCGTCAGCCCGTCGGCGTAGCGCAGGTCGATCTCGTGCTGGGAGGGCGCGACCTCGTGGTGGGAGTACTCGACGCTGATGCCCATCGCCTCGAGCGTCGTGATCGCCTGGCGGCGGAAGTCCGACTGGATCTCGTTCGGCGTCAGGTCGAAGTAGCCGCCGCGGTCGAGGGGTGTGGGGTCGTCGGCGCCCTCGAAGAGGAAGAACTCGATCTCGGGGTGGACGTAGTAGCTGAAGCCCATCTCCGCCGCGCGGCTCATGTTGCGCTTGAGCACCTGGCGGGGGTCCGCGGCGAAGGGCTCGCCCTCGGGGGTGTGGATGTCGCAGAACATGCGGGCCACGCCGGGCGTCCCCTCCTTCCACGGCAGCACCTGGAAGGTGGACGCGTCGGGCCGCGCCAGCATGTCGCTCTCCTGCACGCGGGCGAACCCGTCGACCGCGCTGCCGTCGAAGCCGATCCCCTCGGCGAACGCCCCCTCGACCTCGCTCTCGGTGACGGCCACGGACTTGAGGTTCCCGAGCACGTCGGAGAACCAGAGGCGCACGAACCCGATGTCGCGTTCCTCGATGGTGCGGAGCACGTATTCCTGCTGACGGTCCATTGGCCAGATCCTACGGCCTATCCGGACGGCCACGGGCCACGGCGAGGGGTGCCGTGGCCCGTGGGTCCCAGGAGGTCGTCCGGCCTAGGCCGGTGCCTCGGTGGCGCGGGCGACCTCGCCCGTGGGGGCGGTGACGGGACCGCCCGGGTAGGCGGAGGCGCCGAGCGCGGCCTCCGGGTAGCCGTACATGCCGTGCTCGTGGATGTCGAGGCCCTCGATCTCCTCGGTCTCGGAGACCCGCAGGAGCCCGGCGGCCTTCAGCCCGTAGGCGAGGGCTGCGGCGGCGGCGGCCACGAAGGCGGCCACTGCGACCACGCCGATGAGCTGGTCGACCAGCAGGCCGGCCCCGCCGCCGTGCCACAGGCCGGTCAGCCCCTCGGACCCGGTGTTGGCCCAGATGCCGACCGCCAGGGTGCCCCAGGCGCCGCAGGCGCCGTGGACGCTGAACGCGCCGACCGCGTCGTCGATCCTGAGCCGGTCGACGGTGGTGACCGACACAGCGACGAGCACGCCGGCGACGACGCCGATGGCGAGGGCGGCGAGCGCACCGACCTGGTCCGCGCCGGCGGTGATGCCCACCAGGCCGGCGAGCACGCCGTTGATCGTCATGCCGATGTCCGGCTTGCCGTAGCGGACCCAGGTGTAGACCATCGCGACCGCCCCGCCGGCGCAGCCGGCCAGGACCGTCGTGAGGAGCACCGGGGCGACCAGCGCGCCGTCAGCGGACAGGACCGACCCGCCGTTGAAGCCGAACCAGCCCCAGAAGAGGATGAACATGCCGAGCGCGGCGAGGGGCATGGAGTGCCCGGGGATGGCTCGCGGCTTGCCGTCCTTGCCGAACTTGCCGATCCGCGGGCCGAGGATCCCGGCGATCACGAGGGCGGCGACACCGCCGGTCATGTGCACGAGGGTCGAGCCGGCGAAGTCGTAGAAGCCGAGTCCGTCGAGCCAGCCCCCGCCCCACTTCCAGTGCCCGACGATCGGGTAGATGAGGGTCGTCATGACCAACGTGATGACGATGTAGCCGGAGAACTTCATCCGACCGGCCACCGCGCCGGACACGATCGTCGCGGCCGTGGCGGCGAAGACGGCCTGGAACAGGAAGTCCGCGGCGAGGAAGCTGTCCCCGCCGTACAGGCCCGCCTCGGAGTACGCCCCCGCGCTGAGCGCGAAGGTGTCGGTGCCGATGAAGCCGCCGGCCGACGCGCCGTACATCAGGCCGAACCCGATCAGGAAGTAGGCGATGATGCCGAAGAGGGCATCCGCCATGTTCTTCATCATGATGTTGGAGGCGTTCTTCGAGCGGGTCATGCCCGTCTCGAGCATCGCGAAGCCCGCCTGCATCCAGAAGACCAGGCCCGCGGCCAACATGAAGTACACGACGTCGAGGTTGAACTGGACCAGTGCGACGTCGTCGACGGTCGCGGCGTCCTGCGCGGCCGCGGGGCCGGCGAACGCCACCAGGCCGGCGAGCACCGCCGCACTGGTGAGAAGGAGCTTCTTGCGCAAAGGGGTACCTCCCATGGTGGAGCCCGCGATCGGCTCGGACTCGTGACGTGGGAGGAAGCTAGGAAGGGGGGGTTCCCTCTCGATTGCCCGACTGTTTCGCCGGTGTAAAGCCTGTCCGGGGTGGGGTCAGGGGGTCCGGTCGGGGGTCCGCGGGAACGGGACGTCGTGGGCGACGACCTCCATGCCGCGGCTCTCGGTGACCCCCAGGTGGCGCAGCAGGTTGTCGGCGAAGCGCTGCCCACCGAGGACGATCGCCCGGTCCATCACGCGGCGGACCGCACCGCCCATCATCGAGGGGAGGGGGAGGTCGACGTGGGCGGTCAGCTCGATCGCCACGTAGGTGCCCGCATCCACCTCGCGGAGGTGGTAGGTCCCGCTCGCGCCGGCGGCCTCGGACTTGCCGGCCGGCGGGTCGTGGGCGAAGTCGATCCGGCGGTCGTCGTGGTCGTAGCGCATCCGCTCGGTGAACGAGGGGGCGGCAGACACCCCGAGGGCGCTGATCCCGACGAGGCGCCAGCACCAGCGGTCTCCGTCGGTCGTGATCGACGCGACGGTGGGGGCGAGGTCGGCCAGGGCGTCGGGGTCCTGCATCACCGACCAGACGTCGGCGGGGTCCGCGTCGAACACGTCGTCGGTGCGCACGGTGGTGGTGAAGCGAGCCATCGGGAGATCCTTGCCCACGGCCGGCGGCGCTGAACCCGTCCGGCGGGGCTGGCGCGCGGGCGGGGCGGTCGGGCCCGGGTGCGGGTGCACGTCGTCAGGTGCGGGACGCGGTCGCCCTGCACGTCGTCGGGTGCACGGGGAGGTCGATCTGCCCGTCGTCGGGTGCGGGACGCGGCCGACCTGCACATCGTCCCGGAGGGTGCCCGACGACGTGCAGGTGCCCGGCAGCGCGCACCGGACAGCGTGCAGGTGCCCCCGGATCGAGCTGACACGGGCGCGCCAGTGGCGTTCGCGTCACTCGGTGCGTCAGCTGCCGGCCATGCCCGGCTGGCCTGCACCCTCCCGCTCGAGCGTGATGGTGACCGGCCCGTCGCAGACCATGTCGATGTCCATGTGGGCGCCGAACACACCGCGGCCGACCGGGACCGTGAGGCTGTCGCAGAACAGCCGGTAGAGCCGGTCCCCCTCGGCGGGGTCCGCTGCGGCGACGAAGGAGGGGCGACGCCCCCGCGTCGCGTCCCCGTACAGCGTGAACTGGCTGATCGCGAGGACCCCGCCCCCGGCGTCGACGACCGAGCGGTTCATCCGGCCCCCGTCGTCGGGGAAGATCCGCAGGCCCTCGGCCTTGGCGGCCAGCCAGCGGGCGTCCTCGTCGGTGCTCGTGCGGCCGACCCCGACCAGCGCCACCAGGCCGTGGTCGATCGCGCCCGTCACCCGACCGTCGACGGTCACGGCGGCCCGGTGGACCCGCTGCAGGACGACGCGCATGCCACTCAGCGTAGAGGTGGCCCCCGGCGCCGCGGCACACTCGGCGCCATGACCGCCAGCCCCCGTCCATCCCGCAGCGCCGAGCGCACCTTCTCCGAACCCGATCCGGACCGCGGCCACCCGGCGAGCGACCGGGTCAAGGTGCGACGCGACACCAAGCACCGGGGCCGCTACGACGCCGCGACGATCCACTCGATCCTCGACGCGACGCCGTTCTGCCACCTGGCCTACGTCCAGGACGGGCGCCCCGTCGTCATCCCGACCCTGCAGGTCCGCGTGGACGACGTGATGTACCTGCACGCGTCGACGGGGAGCCGCCTGGGGCTCAGCGCGCACGAGCCCTGGCCGGTGTGCGTCAGCGTCACCCTCCACGACGGGCTCGTGCTGGCCCGCTCGGGCTTCCACCACTCCGTCAACTACCGCTCGGTCGTGGTCATGGGCGACGCGGTCCTGGTGACCGACCCGGCGGAGAAGCTGCAGGCCCTGGACGCGACCGTCGACCACGTCGTGCCGGGCCGGGCGGCCGAGGTCCGCCCGCCGACCGCCCGGGAGCTGGAGGCCACCGCCGTCGCCCGCCTGCCGCTGGCCGAGGCGTCCGCCAAGGCCCGGACCGGCGGGGTGAACGACGAGCCGGAGGACCTCGACCTGCCGATCTGGGCCGGTGTCGTCCCGCTGTCGACGGCCTACGGCGCGCCCCTCCCCTCCCCCGACCTGGCGGAGGGGATCGACGTGCCGCCGTCCGTGCGGGCGCTGTTGGGGAGGTGAGCCCTCAGCCGGCCGGCTCGAACCGGGTGAAGTTCGGGCCCTCGATGCCGGCGATGGCGTCAGGCATCTCCTCGACGGGGACCGCCAGGTAGAACGTCCCGGTCTCGCCGGTCGGCACCTCGACCCCCGCGCCGAGGCTCTCGCAGCCACCGTGCTCTGCAGCCGCCGCCTCGGCGAGCCCGATGAGCTCCTCGTCGGTCCCCGTGCCCCGGACCCAGTCGTTGATGAAGGCGCACACGGGGTTCGCGACGTACCCGCCACCCTCGTCGGGGTCCAAGCGCGGGGCGTAGCCGGAGGCCTCCACGGCAGCCAGATCGGGGTCGTCGGCCGGGATGCCGAACGTGATGGACGTCGTGTAGTCGATCGCGCCGGAGGGGTCGTCGAACGCGATGTCGGCGGTCCAGGTCTCCCCCTCGACGGCCGCCGGCGCCGCCGTCCCCCCTTCCGATCCGGTCCCTCCCGCCACGGTGCCCTCCGCTGGGGTCTCACCCTCGGACGCCTCCACCGCGTCGGTCGCCTCCACCGCGTCGGTCGCCTCTACCCCCGCCGCGGCGTCCGCGGTGTCGTCCGGCTCAACCGTCGGCTCGTCCGCGCCGCCGCACGCCGCGATCATCACCGCCACCAGCACAGCAGCGCCGAGGCGCCGCACATCTCCTGTCATGGACCACCTCCGTCGTCCCGTTGCGATGACCCGACCCTGATCCGCCGGGTGTGCCGTCCGCATCGGGGACCCACCCCAGACCTTCGCGCTGCGTGTCGGGCGGGCGGACGGGGTAGCGTGGGTGTGCAGAGCTGGACGACCGCTGGACCGGGGGGACGCCCCGGCTGGCAGGACAGGAAGGACGCACGTCATGAGCGTGCACGCATCCCCTCAGCCCGGCGGTGCCGGGCGACCCGTGACGATCGCGGACCTGCAGGCCTACGCCGACGCTGGTGAGAAGTTCGCCATGCTGACCGCGTACGACTTCACGTCCGCGGCGATCCTCGACGAGGCCGGGATCCCGGTGATCCTCGTCGGGGACTCCCTCGGCATGGTGGTCCTCGGCCACGACTCCACCGTGCCGGTCACCATGGACGAGATGATCCACCACACCCGCGCCGTCCGGCGGGGAGCCCGACGTGCCCTGGTCGTGGGCGACCTGCCGTTCGGCAGCTACCAGGCCAGCCTCGAGGAGGGGCTCGTCAACGGCATGCGCGTCCTGAAGGAGGCCGGGGCGAACGCCGTGAAGCTGGAGGGCCACCACCCCGAGCTGACCCGCCGCCTGGTCGCCGCGGGCGTGCCCGTCATGGGCCACCTCGGCCTGACCCCCCAGTCGGTCAACCAGCTGGGCGGCTACAAGGTCCAGGGCCGCGGTGAGGAGGCGGCGGACCGCCTGGTCGCCCAGGCCCGCGAGCTGGAGGCCGCCGGCGCCTTCTCGCTGGTGCTCGAGTCCGTGCCGAGCGACGTCGGCCGCCGGGTCGCCGAGGTCCTGCGCATCCCGGTCATCGGCATCGGCGCCGGCCCGGACACCGACGGGCAGGTGCTGGTCTTCCACGACTTCCTCGGCATGACGGGCGGGCACCTGCCGCGCTTCGTCAAGCAGTACGCCAACCTGCGCGGCGAGATCGTCGCCGCGGCCAAGGCCTACTCGGCCGAGGTGGCGTCCGGCGACTACCCCGGTCCCGAGCACCAGTACTGACCGGGCTGGTAGACCCCTCTCGTCCGCCCCCGCGACGAGAGGGATCTGCCATGCGCCGCCTGCCCACCCTGCTCCTGTTGACCCTGGTGCTGCTCGCCGCCGGCTGCCAGCAGGCGTACCAGGACCTCGAGGGCCTCGAGGTCGTCGACCCCGACCGCGCGATCATCGTGCGGAACGCCGACCAGTTCCCGAACCTCTCGGTGCTGTGCTTCGAGGACACGGCCATCATCACGACGACGCGGGAGGCGGCACCCGTCATCGACCAGGGCTCCATCTTCTGCGTCGACGAGGGGACCCAGTAGGCCGGACGGCGTCACAGGGGCGGCGTACTGTGTCCGGATGCCCGCACCCGACGTCCTGATCGAGGGCGTCACCAAGACCTTCGGGACGACCACCGCCGTGGACGCCCTGGACCTGGTCGTGCCGACCGGGGTCTGCTTCGGCCTGCTCGGACCGAACGGGGCTGGCAAGTCGACGCTGATGTCGCTGCTGACGGGCGCCGCCACCCCCACGTCCGGCCGCGTCGAGGTGCTCGGCATGGCGATGCCGGCACGGTCCCGGGCGGTCCGCACCCGCACCGGGCTGGTGCCCCAGCTCGACACCCTCGACGGCGAGATCACCTGCCGGGACACCCTCGAGGTCTTCGCCCGGCTGTACGGGATCGACGCCGGCGCCCGGGACCGCGCCGTCGACGACGGCCTGGCCCTGGCCCAGCTCGAGGACAAGGCCGACGCGTTCGTCGACGAGCTCTCCGGCGGGATGCGGCGGCGGCTCCTCATCGCCCGCGGCCTGCTGCACCGCCCCGACCTGGTCCTGCTCGACGAGCCCACCGTGGGCCTGGACCCCCAGATCCGCCAGGAGCTGTGGCAGACGATCGGCCGGGTGCGGGAGACCGGCGCGACCGTGGTGCTGACCACGCACTACATCGAGGAGGCCGAGCGGCTCTGCGACACCGTCGCGATCGTCCACCACGGCCGGCTGCTCGCGCTCGGATCCCCGTCGGCGCTGATCGACGCCCACGTCGGGTCGGACATCGTGATCGAGGTGCACGGCGACGCCGACCGCCGCCGCCGCATCGCCGAGGCCGCTGACGCCGCCGGCATCGCCTCGCGACCCGCGGGCACGTCCGTCGCGCTCTTCACCGGGTCCACCGAGCGGCTGGAGGGTCCGGGCGACGTGCGCGTGCTCGACCCCCACGACCTCGACCACCGGACCCGCCGTCCCGCCAACCTCGAGGACGTCTTCGTGGCCCTGACCGGGGCTGAGCTGTGAGGGGGTGGGCCATGAGCGCGCCAGCCCCCGCCGACGTGCGGTTCCGCCCCGACGCGGTCGCCGGGATCGTGGACCGCGAGTGGCGGGTCTTCAAGCGGGTGTGGCGCTCGATCATGTTCGGGTCGATCGTCGAGCCGGTCGTCTACCTCCTCGCGTTCGGCTACGGGTTCGGGGCGCTGGTCGCCGAGGTGGCGGGCATCCCCTACATCGACTTCATGGCCACGGGCGCGGCCGGCGTCGGCGTGCTGTTCACCGGCTTCTTCCCGGGGTTCATCAACGGCTACTTCCGCCGGGCGGAGAACCACCTCTACGACGGGCTGATGGCAGCCCCGATCACGGTCGCCGAGCTGGTGACCGGCGAGGCGGTGTGGACGGGGATCCGCTGCGCGGCGACCGCGGCCGTCACGCTGACGATCGCGGCGATCTTCGGGGTGGACCTCTCCCCGTGGGTGGTCACGGTGCCGCTGATCGGGTTCGTCGGCGGGTTCGCGTTCGCCTGCTTCGGCGCCGCGTTCGCGGCGAAGCTGCGCAGCACCCACCAGTTCGACTTCGTGATCTCCGGCGTGGTCGTGCCGATGTTCGTCGTGGCCGGGTCCTTCTTCCCGGTCGAGGACGCCCCGGCCTGGCTGCGGCTGCCGGCGAGGGTCAACCCCCTCACCCACGTCGTGTCGCTGTTCCGCGCGGCGGCCTTCGCCGACACCGGCGTCGGCCAGCTCCTGATCAGCGGCGCGGTCGTGGTGGCGTTCACCGCCGCGGCCTGGCTGCTCGCGGTCCGCATGCTGCGCCGGGCGCTGGTGAGCTGAGGGCCGGTCAGCCGAGGGCCGGTCAGCCGAGGCCGGCCAGCTCGCGCGCCAGCGCCGAGAACGTCGTGATCGCCTCTGCGGTCCGCGGTCCGTGCCACGTCAGCGCCTGGCCGTCGACGAACCGGGCGGGGACGTCGGCGCCGACGAGCTCGGCGACCGCCTCGAGGTCGGCCTCGCCGAACTCGTACGGCTCGCTCGGCAGCAGCACGACGTCCGGTCCCAGCACGAGCGCGGGGTCGAGCCGCGGGTAGGGCTCGTCCGCGCCGCTCAGGACGTTCGCGAACCCGCACGTCCACAAGAGGTCGTCGGCGTAGGTCGTCGGGCCGAGCCCCATCCAGGGCTTGCGCCACACGAGGGTCAGCGCCATCACCCGGGGACGGTCGTCGGGCCAGGACGCCGCCTCGCGCGCGGCGTCGACGGCGGCGGCCAGTGGCTCGGCCGCAGAGCGGCGGTCGAGGACCTCCCCGACCCGGCGGATCATCGCCGCGGCGTCCACCACCGTCCGCGGGTAGGTCTCCTCGACGGCCAGCCCGGCCTCGCGCAGCCGGTCGAGGGATTCGGCGGTGTTCTCCTCGGTGTTCGCCAGCACGACGTCGGGGCGCAGCGCGACGATCCGCTGGACGTCGGGGTTCTTCGTGCCCCGGATGCGCGCCGCGGTCGCGGGGGCCCCGTCGGTGCACCAGTCGGTGACGGCGACCAGGTCCTCACCCGCGCCGAGGGAGGCGACCAGGTCGGTCAGCGACGGCACGATCGAGACGATCCGCACCTCGGCCTACTCCGCGCGGGTGGGGGTGTGCCGGCCGCCCTCGACCGCCCTGGCCAGGACGAACAGGTAGTCGCTCAACCGGTTCAGGTACCGCAGCGGCGCGTCGTCGGGCAGCAGGTCGGCCCGCTGCATCGCGACGACGTAGCGCTCCGCGCGCCGGCAGATCGTGCGGGCCAGGTCGATCGCCGCCCCGGCGGGTGACGCGCCCGGGACGACGAAGGCCTGCGGGAGCGGGTGGGCCTCGGTCAGCGCGTCGATGCGCGACTCGAGCACGTCGACCATCTCCGGGGTCGTCAGCGACACGCCGACGGTCAGCTTGGGCCAGTGGTCGGAGTGGGTGGCCAGCTGGGCGCCGACGACGAACAGCTCGCGCTGGATCGTGAGGACGGCGTCGTGCCAGCGGCCCTCCGGCCCCTCCCCCTCGGGCAGCGCGGCGCGGGCCATGCCCAGGGCGCTGACGGTCTCGTCGACGGTGCCGTAGGCGCTGGTCCGCAGGTCGTCCTTGTCGACCCGCCCGCCGTAGAGCAGGCCGGTCGTGCCGTCGTCCCCGCGCTTCGTGTAGACCTTCACGGGTCGAGCCCCACGATCCGGACACCGGCGTTGACGCCGTTGCGCTTGTTGATGCTCACGATCATGGGCGTCATCGCCTCGACGGTCGCGGCCTGGGCGAGGTCGCCGACGTCGACGCCGCGCAGCCCCTCGATGCGGTCGATCAGCGCCGTGACGGCTGCCACGGCGTCGCGGTCGTCACCGCACACCAGGACGTCCTCGTCGAAGTCGTGGTCGAGGTTGCGCAGGTGGACCGCGGAGACGGTGTTGAAGGCGGTGCACACCCGGGCATCCGGCCAACGGGCCGCGATCTCGTGGGCGGCGGACCCGGCGGGCACCTCGAGCGGCACCGGCCGGCCGTCCTCGAAGCCCATGTTGTTGACCGCTGACAGGACGAGGTGGTCGCCGACCGCGTCAGCGAGCTGGCCGAGGGTGGCATCGAGGGCGTCGTAGGGCACGGTCAGCACCAGCACGTCGCACCGGCCCGGCAGGTCGCCGTTCGCCGCCCCCTCGACGACGCCCGCCCCGTCGCCCCGCGGGACGTCCGCAGCGACGTCAGCCGCCCGCGCCGGGTCGCGGGACCCGATGAGGACGTCCAGGCCAGCCCGGGCGAAGCGGAGCGCCAGCCCCCGTCCCTGCGGCCCGGTGCCGCCGATGATTCCGATCACCGCGGTGGCGGGACGGGCGCGCCCGGCGGGGGCGGCGGGGGTGTGCCGGGGCCGCCGGTCGGCGGGCGACCACCGGGACCCGGTCGTCCGATGCCGCCGCCGTTGCCGTTGGACGGCGGGGTCGGCTGCCCGGCCGGCACGCCGAGGCCGACCGGCGGGCCGTGACCGTTCGTGCCCTGGGCGGCCACGGTCTTGACCTCCGAGGCCTGGCCGGTCAGCAGGTGGTGGAGGTGCTCGGGTATCCCCTCCTTCACCGCCTGCAGCGCCTCGTTCCCGCTGATGGCCTCGCGCTCGACGAGCAGCTCCGCCATCGAGTCGAGCCCCCCGCGGAGATCGCGGAAGCGCTCCACCAGCTGCGCGAGGTTCTCGCTCAGGATCCGGTGCGCCTCGGCGTCCACGGCCCGGGCGAAGTCGTCGGAGTAGTCGTGGCCCTTCCCGAGCTCCTCGCCGAGGAAGACCGGCCGGTCCTCGCCGTAGCCGACCGGGCCGACGGCCTCGGTCATGCCGAACTCGCGGACGATCGCGCGGGCCAGCTTGGTGGCCTGCAGCAGGTCGTTCGACGCGCCGGTGGTCGGCTGCCCGAGGGCGACCAGCTCGGCTGCGCGGCCGCCGAGCATGACCCGGAGCTTGGCCTCGAGGTAGCTGAGGGTGTGGATGTGCCGCTCGTCGACGGGCAGCTGGGTCGTGACGCCGAGGGCCATGCCGACGGGGAGGACCGTCACCTTGTAGACCGGGTCGGCCTCTGACTCGAGGAACGCCGCCAGCGCGTGGCCGCCCTCGTGGTAGGCGACGGACTCCTTCTCCTTCTCGCTGAGGTGCAGCGTCGACCGCTCCCGACCGATGGTCTGGCGCTCGCGGGCCCGCTCGAGGTCGTCCATGCGGATCTCGGCGGATCCGGAGCGGACGGCGATCAGCGCGGCCTCGTTCACCAGGTTCTTCAGGTCCGCGCCGGCCATGCCGGGCGTGCCGCGGGCGAGGGTCTTCGCGTCGACGTCGGCGCCGATCGGCTTGCCGCGCATGTGGATGCGGAGGATCTCCTCGCGCTCCTCGAGCGTGGGCAGGGGCACCACGATCTGGCGGTCGAACCGACCGGGCCGGGTGAGGGCGGGGTCCAGCACGTCGGGCCGGTTGGTGGCCGCCATGATGACGACGCCGCTCGACCCCTCGAAGCCGTCGATCTCACCCAGCATCTGGTTGAGGGTCTGCTCGCGCTCGTCGTGCCCGCCGCCCAGCCCGGCACCGCGCTTGCGCCCGATGGAGTCGAGCTCGTCGATGAAGATGATCGACGGGGCGTTCTCGCGGGCGGTCTTGAAGAGGTCCCGGACCCGGCTCGCGCCCACGCCGACGAACATCTCCATGAAGTCCGAGCCGGTGACGGAGATGAACGGCACCCCCGCCTCGCCGGCCACCGCGCGGGCCAGCAGCGTCGTCCCGGTCCCGGGCGGGCCGACCATCAACATGCCCTTCGGCACCTCGGCGCCGGCCTGGCGGAACTTCGAGGGGTCGCGGAGGAACTGGACGACCTCCTTGATCTCCTCCTTCACCTCCGCGTACCCCGCGATGTCGTCGAACGTGGTCGACGGCTCGTCGGTCTTGTGGATCTTGGCCTGGGACTTGCCGATCTGGCCGAGCCCGCCCATCTGCCCGCGGGCCTGGCGGTTGAGGAAGTAGATGAACCCGCCGAAGAGCAGGAGGGGGAAGAGGAGGGGCAGGAGCAGGCCGGCGATCCCGCCATCGTCCGCGGCGGCGCGGATCTCGACGTCGTTCTCGGCGAGGAAGCCCTCGATGCCGCCGGTGCCGACGACGGTCTCGACTGGCAGGAACGAGGAGAACGTCTGCGGCTCGCCCTCGTCGACGGCGTCCTCGGCGTACTCGCCGCTGACGTTCTGGCCGGTGAAGGTCACCGACGCCACCCGGTCGTCCCGGACGGCCTCGCGGAACTCGGTGTAGGACAGCTCCTCACCGCCCGCCACCGTGCTGAAGCTGCTGAAGGCCAGCATGAGCACGAGCACCACCAGGACGATCGTGATGATGCGGTTGCGCGAGGAGCCGTTCACGCTCCCCACTGTCGCGGGATGGCTGGGCCTTCGCCACCCCTGCCCGCGGCCGTGCTCCCCGCCCTGCCCGCACGGCCGTGGCAGATCGGTCCGGATCAGCCGGTGACGGACTACGGTGTCGGTGATGACTCAGCCACGCGATGCACTCGACTTCCGCCGTGCCGGCGAGGGCGTCATCCTCGACTCCCTGGCCGCCGGCCACCCGTTGGCGCTGGCCGAGGCGTACCACCGGTCCGTCCCCGCCGCCCACGCGGTCGCCCGCCGCCTTATGGCCGGCGCCGACGAGGTCGAGGCGGTCCTCCTCGGGGTGTACGCCCGCCTGTGGGCCGATCCGCCGACGACCGGTCCGCTCGAGGGCTGGGTGCGCCGCGCCACGTGGGAGATCGGGACCGAGCGGCTCCGCCGCGACGGCACCGCACCGTCGTCCCCGTCGGCCGCCGGGCTGCTGCCCGACCTGCCGGCCCCGGACGTCCGGTTCCTGGACGCGGCCGAGCGGGCCATCGCCGAGCTCGACGACGACGAGCGCCACGCGCTGCTGCTGGCCCACGACCGGGGCATCCCGAGCACCGAGCAGGACCCCGGCGCCGACGAAGCCCTCGCCCGCGCCCTGGTGGCGCTGGCCGGCCCGGAGACCTCGACCGCGGACCGCGCGTCCCTGCACGAGGACGGCTGCGACGACCTGCCGGGCCTCGGCGACTGGTGCCTCGGCGTGGCCTCACCCGAGGTCGCTGACGAGACGTCCGCCGCCATCGACGAGCGCCCCGGGTGCGCCGCCAAGTCCCGCACCGTGCGCCGCGGCCGCCGTCGCATCGAGGGCCTGCCCGCCACCCCGGACATGGGCCAGCGGATCCTGGTGACGGTCCTGACCAGCGGCGACCGCCCGGTCGCCGTGCCCCCGGGTGAGGGACCGGCTGCCGAGGGGCCCTTGGACGATGACCTCCTCGTCGGTGGACCGGCCGTCGACGGCCCGGTGGCCGAGCAGCCGCCGCTCGGGGACGAGGGGGACCAGGACCTCCTGACCGCAGACGACCTCACGGCAGACGACCTGACCGGGGAGCCGGCCGGTGGGGGGTCGCAGATCGGGGAGGCCGCCCCCGAGGACCTGCGCGACGCGGCGCTCGTCGACGACGCGGACCCGGACGACCCGTTCGGGCCGCTCGACGCCACTGGTCCCCTCGAGGGCGCTCCTGCGGAGGCCGCTCCCCTCGAGGCCGCTCCCCTCGAGGCCACGGGCCCCATGCCGCCGGTCGACGCCGGTACGCCCGTCGAGGACGACCCGTTCCGCCCGGTCGGGGACGCAACGGGCGGGGACGGGGCGGTCGGGGACGGGGCGGTCGGGGACACCGCCGACATGCCGCAGGCCGGGGCCGACGCCCCCGAGGAGGACGTGGACTGGCGGCCCGATCCCGGGTCCACGGCCGAGCTGCGGCTCAGCGACATCCTGGCCGAGGGCGACGACGATGACGACCCGTTCGCCGGGTTCGACGCCGACCCCGAACCGGAGCCCGCACCTGGGCGGCCAGCCGACCCCTACGCCGACCTGCAGCACCTCGGCGACGAGCCCGCGCCGGCGGCCACGCCGCGCCCCGGCCCGGTCGTGTTCGACGACGAGGACGCAGGGCTGGTCGGCGGCTACGTCGAGGGCCAGGACCACCACGTGGACCACCACGACGCCGATGTCGAACCCGCGGGGTCCAACCGGATGGCGGCGCTCCTGTCGTGGGTGCTGCCGATCCTCGGCGGCAGCGCGCTCGGCATCCTCATCGCCATCCAGGTCTTCGGCCTGCCGTCCTGACGGCCGGTCCCGCGGTCAGCGGGCGGTGAAGCCGAGCCGTCGGCTGATCTCCGCGGCGGTCGTCGCGATCGGGGTGCCGAGCGTCGAGGGGTCGGGCAGCCGCGCGGTCGGGGCGACGACGCCCAGCGCCGCCACCGCTTGGCCGCGGGCGTCAAGGATCGGGGCGGCGACCCCGGAGGCGCCGAGCTCGAGCTCGTCGGTCGACACCGCGTAGCCGGCGCGGCGGATCCCGTCGCGGACCGCGCGGGGCAGCGCCGGCAGACCGGGGGCGGCCGGCAGGCTGGCCAGCAGGGCCCGGCCGTGCGCGCCGACCCCCAGGGCGTGCCGGAAGCCGACGGCGTAGCCGATGCGGACGAACAGGCCCGGCGGCTCGACCCGATCCACGACGACGGCCTCGTCGCCGTCGCGGACCGCCAGGCACACCGCCTCGCGGCTCAGCTCCATGAGCTGCTGCATCCCCGTCGCCGCCAGGCGGGTCACCTCGAGGTCCTCGCTGGCGCGGGCGCCGAGCTCGACCAGCGCCACCCCGAGGTGGAACTCGCGGGTCGACTCGTCGCGGGTGACGAACCCCTCGTCCAGCAGTGTGGACAGCAACCGGTACAGCACCGCACGGTCGAGGCCGGTCCTCGTCGAGATCTCGGCCACGGTCGCGCCGTCGTCCGACGTGCCGAGCGCCCGCAGCACCGACAACCCCCTCGCGAGGGTCCGCGATCCGCTCGAGTCCGCCACGTCTCGGAGCCTAGCCAGCCCGGCAGGCGCCGGGCGGTCCGATTACCCTGTGCGCCCCCCGACGACGCGACCGCCAGGAGCGAGTAGTGAGCCTGTTCTCCATGCACGGCATGCCTCGGATGGACGACGACGAGGAGCCCAAGCCCGAGGAGGCGGGTGCGATCGCCCAGGCGCTCCAGCTGAACCCCTACAAGAAGCTGTACGACCGCCGGGTCCTCTACCTCCGCGGGCCGATCGAGGAGACCAAGGCCGACGACATCGTCGCGCAGCTGCTGTCCCTCGGCTCGGAGTCCGACGAGGACATCACGATGTACATCAACTCCCCCGGCGGCGTGATCAGCGGGATGTTCGCGATGTACGACGTGATGAACCTGATCGACGCGAAGGTCAACACCGTCTGCGTCGGCATGGCCGCGTCGGCAGGGGCGTTCCTGCTCGCCACCGGCACGGGGACGCGCTCGGCCACCCCGAACGCCCGCATCATGATCCACCAGCCCCTCGGCGGGGCGCGCGGCCAGGCGTCGGACATCCAGATCCAGGCCCAGCAGATGACGTTCATGCGCCAGCGGATCAACGAGATCCTCGCCGAGCGCTCGGGTCAGCCCCTCGACAAGGTCGAGAAGGACACGCTGCGCGACTTCTGGCTCAGCGCCGACGACGCCGTCGAGTACGGCCTCATCGACGAGGTCCGCCAGCAGGGCGGGCTGTAGCCGCCTCCCCTCCCCCGGTCGGTCAGCGCTGGCAGCCGGGGCAGTAGGTGGTCCCCCGCCCGCCGATCGTCGTCTTCCGCATCGCGGTCGCGCAGCGCGGGCACGGCTTGCCCTCCTGCCCGTAGGCGACCAGGAAGGCGGCGTTGCGCCCCGACGCGCCGTTGACCATCTGGTAGTCGCGGAACGTCGTGCCCTCCCGCTCGATCGCCTCCGCGAGCACCTCGCGGATGGCGGCGTGGAGCCGGTCGCTGCGGGCCCGCCCGACGCGCCGCGACGCCGGGTGGATCCGGGCGCGCCACAGCGCCTCGTCGGCGTAGATGTTGCCGACGCCCGCGACGGGCCGCTGGGACAGCAGGAACGGCTTGACCTGCTGCCCGGTCGCGCGGAGCGCCGCGGCGAACCCGGCGAGGGTGAAGTCCTCGCCGAGCGGCTCGGGGCCGAGGGCCGCGAGGGTCGGCAGCTCGTCGTGCTCGCCGTGGCGGGTGACGGCCAGGGTGCCGAAGCGGCGGACGTCCCGGAAGTCGAGGATCGCCGGCCGGCCGTCTGGGTCCACCATGTGCAGGCTCGCGCGGACGTAGGCGTCGGGCTCCCAGCCGTCCTCGTCGCGCCAGCGGAGCACACCGGTCATGCCCAGGTGGAGGATCAGGTCGAGGGCGTCCTCGAGCGATGCGACCAGGTACTTCCCCCGCCGCTCGACGGACGTGATGGTCAACCCCTCGGCGTCGGTCGGGCGCAGGTAGCGCGGCATCGCCGGGTCGGCCTCGACCCTGTCGATGGCCAGCCCGACCAGGCGCGGCGCCAGCTGGCGCCGCACGCTCTCGACCTCGGGGAGCTCTGGCATGCGCGGGATGAGGGGTGGGTCGGAATTCGGGTTAAGGGTTCTGCGGGATCCTGCCGATCACCGCCTCAACGCGATAACCGAGAGTGACGAGGAAGCGATGAGGCTAGCTGAGCGTGATGTGACGGGTCGGGTCCCCGACTGGGCCGTCACGTTCCTGCGCGACCGGTGCAGCGCGCTCCAGCGCGTGCTCGGCCACCCGGCCCGCACCATCCTGTCGCTCCAGAGCGAGGAGGACAGCATCCACTGCTGGACGCTCCTGCTCGTCGCGGCCGCTGAGCTTCCGGACGCCCACCGCGAGGCGCTCGAATCCCTCCACCTGCTGCACGCCCGCGTCGACGAGCGGCTGGCCCGCGGCGGGGTCGAGGACATCTCCCCCGACGTCGAGCAGCTCGTCCGCGCCGTGCTGATCGACAAGCTCCAGCGGCTGACCGACGAGGCCGTCGAGCTCCTGGCCTGAGGCGCCGCGCCAGGCGCTACGGTCTCGACATGAGCATCGTCAGCGCTACCGGACAGTTCGCCGTCCCCCGGCCCGAGAACGAGCCGGTCAGGACCTACGCTCCCCAGAACCCCGAGCGCACGGCGCTCGCCGCCGTGGTCGACGAGATGCGCGCCGCCGATCCGCTCGACGCGCCGATGCGGATCGGTGACGCCGACGTGCGGAGCGAGGCGACGTTCGAGGTGCGCGCCCCCCACGACCACGGGCTGCACCTCGCGACGGTCCACGCCGCCAGCCCCACGGACGTGGAGGCGGCGATCGACGCCTGTGGTGCGGCGGCGCCGGGCTGGGCCGGCACGCCCTTGGTGGACCGCATCGCGATCTTCCTGCGGGCCGCGGACCTGCTCGCCGGCCCGTGGCGCGACCGGATCAACGCCGCCACGATCCTGGGGCAGTCCAAGTCGGTGCACCAGGCCGAGATCGACGCCGCCTGCGAGCTCATCGACTTCCTCCGGTTCAACTGCGCCTTCGCCGAGCAGATCCACGCCGAGCAGCCGCTGTCGGTCGACGGCATGTGGAACCGGTTGGACCACCGGCCCCTCGAGGGCTTCGTCCTGGCCCTGACGCCGTTCAACTTCACCGCGATCGCCGGGAACCTGCCGACGGCGCCGGCGATCATGGGCAACACCGTGGTGTGGAAGCCGTCGGAGAAGCAGGCCTTCGCCGCCCAGCTGACCATGGACCTGCTGCGGGCCGCCGGGCTGCCCGACGGGGTCATCAACCTCGTGCACGGCGACGGCGCGCTCGTCAGCGACGTGGCGATGGCCCACCGGGACTTCGCCGGCCTGCACTACACGGGGTCCACAGCGGTGTTCCGCCAGCTGTGGCGCAAGACCGCGGCGGGGATCGACGGCTACCGGGCGTACCCCCGCATCGTCGGGGAGACCGGCGGCAAGGACTTCCTGATCGCCCACCCCTCGGCGGATCCCGCCGCGGTGGCCGTCGCCCTCGGGCGCGGCGCGTTCGAGTACCAGGGCCAGAAGTGCTCCGCGGCCAGCAGGGCCTACGTGCCGTCGTCGCTGTGGCCCCGCGTCCGCGACGACCTGGCCGACATCGCCACGGCGATCACCGTCGGCGACGTGGCCGACCTGTCGACGTTCTGCGGGGCGGTGATCGACGGTGCGGCGTACCGGCGGATCACCGAGGCGATCGAGGGGGCGCGCGCCGACGGCGTGGAGGTGCTCGTCGGCGGCACCGCGGACGACGCCGACGGCTGGTTCGTCGACCCGACCGTGCTGGTCACCGAGGACCCGCTGAGCGACACCATGGTTCGGGAGCTGTTCGGCCCGGTCCTGACCGTCTTCGTCTACGACGACGCGGAGTGGGACGCCACCCTCGAGCTGGTCGACTCGACCAGCCCGTACGCGCTGACCGGCGCGGTGTTCGCGGACGACCGGGCGGCGGTCGACCAGGCGATGACCGCCCTGCGCCATGCGGCCGGCAACTTCTACGTCAACGACAAGCCGACCGGATCCGTGGTCGGCCAGCAGCCCTTCGGGGGCGGCCGCGCCTCCGGCACGAACGACAAGGCCGGCATGCCGTCGAACCTGATGCGCTGGGTCAGCCCCCGCTCGATCAAGGAGACCTTCGTCCCCCCGACGGACTGGCGCTACCCCTTCCAGGGCTGACCGGTCGGCGACGCTACCTCGGCGCCATGCGGATCGCGCCGTCGAGGCGGATCGTCTCGCCGTTCAGCATCGGGTTCTCGCAGATGTGGACCGCGAGCTTGGCGTACTCCTCCGGCTCGCCGAGCCGCGCGGGCATGGGGACCGACGCCTCGAGGGCCTGCTTCGCCTCCGGCGGGAGCCCGTGCAGCAGCGGGGTCGAGAAGAGCCCGGGCGCGATCGTGCAGACCCGGATGAGCTTGTCGGCCAGGTCCCGTGCGATCGGCAGGGTCATGCCGACGATCCCGCCCTTCGAGGCGGAGTAGGCCGCCTGGCCGATCTGGCCCTCGAACGCCGCGACCGACGCGGTGTTGACGATCACTCCGCGCTCGCCGTCGACCGGCTCGGTCTCGGCCATCGCCGCGGCGGCCAGCCGGATCACGTTGAACGTGCCGATCAGGTTGACGCGGATGACGGTCTCGAACGCGTCGAGGGGGTGGGGGCCCTTGCGGCTGAGCACGCGGTTGGGCGGACCGATGCCGGCGCAGTTGACCGCGGTCCGCAGATCACCCAGACCGGTGGCCGTCTTGACCGCCTCCCCCACCGCGTCGGGATCGGTCACGTCGGCGGGGACGAAGGTGGCGGCGTCGCCCCACTCCCCCGCCACCTCGGCACCCGGGGAGGAGGGCAGGTCGACGAGCACCACCCGAGCCCCCCGGTCGAGCAGCATCCTGGCCGTGGCCTTGCCGAGGCCCGAGGCCCCTCCGGTGACGAGCGCGACGGTTCCCTCGAGGTCCATGGCGCGGGACGCTACCGCACACTTTGCGGACCCTCCGAACCGGTGGGACCATGGGGCCACCATGAGCGCCGCAACAACTCGCTGGACCCCGTCCTCCTGGCACGACCTGCCCGCACAGCAGCTGCCGGAGTACCCCGACGCGGACCAGCTGAAGCAGGTGCTCGAGCGGATCGCCGCCCAGCCGCCGCTCGTCTTCGCGGGTGAGGCGCGGGACCTCACCGAGCAGCTGGCGCGGGTCAGCCGCGGCGAGGCGTTCCTGCTCCAGGGCGGCGACTGCGCGGAGACCTTCGACGCCGCCGGCGCGGACATCACGCGGGACAAGCTGAAGGTCATCCTGCAGATGGCGATCGTGCTGACCTACGGCGCGCAGATGCCGATCGTGAAGGTCGGCCGGATCGCCGGGCAGATGGCCAAGCCGCGCTCCAGCCCCACCGAGGTCGTCGACGGCGTCGAGATGCCCAGCTACAAGGGCGACGCGGTGAACGGCCTGGCGCCGATCCTCGAGAACCGCATCCCCGACCCGACCCGGCTCGAGCGGATGTACCACCACTCCGCCTCGACGTTGAACCTGGTGCGCGCCTTCACCCAGGGCGGGTTCGCAGACCTCCAGCGGGTGCACGCGTGGAACCAGGAGTTCGTCGCCGGCTCACCGCAGGGGCAGCGCTACGAGCAGGTGGCCCAGGAGATCGACCGCGCCCTCAACTTCATGCGGGCGATCGGCCTGGACATCGACCGGCAGCCGACGTTCAACACCGTCGACGTCTTCACCTCACACGAGGCGCTCCTCCTCGACTACGAGGAGGCGATGACCCGCCAGGACTCCCTCACCGGCGACTGGTACGACTGCAGCGCCCACATGCTGTGGATCGGTGAGCGGACCCGCCAGCTCGACGGCGCCCACATGCACTTCCTCTCCGGCGTCCACAACCCCATCGGGTGCAAGGTCGGGCCGACCATGACGCCAGACGAGCTCCTCGAGGTCTGCGACCTGCTCAACCCCGACAACGTCCCGGGCCGGCTGACCCTCATCAGCCGCATGGGCGTGGACGCGATCGAGGAGGTCCTCCCGCCCCTCCTCACCGCCACCCGGGAGGGCGGCCGCAACGTCGTCTGGGTCTGCGACCCCTGCCACGGGAACACGATCACGTCGGAGTCGGGCTACAAGACCCGCCGCTTCGACGACGTCCTCGGTGAGATCCGCGGCTTCTTCGCCGCCCACACCACCGCCGGGACCGTGCCGGGCGGGGTGCACATGGAGCTGACCGGCGAGGACGTCACCGAGTGCCTCGGCGGCGACCAGAACATCGCCGACCTCGACCTCGCCCAGCGGTACGAGACCGCCTGCGATCCCCGCCTCAACAACGCCCAGTCCCTGGAGCTCGCGTTCCAGGTGGCGGAGATGCTCAGGAGCTGACCGCGTCGGTCCGGCTGGCGGTCTCGCCACCCGCTGCCTGCGGTGCAGATCCTCGCCGGGGCTGCGCTCCGAGCAAGCTCGGAGCTCCGCTTGAAACCCGGCTTGCGGTCTGCTCCTCGTCAGCGGTCGCCGAGACGCCGGCCTCGGCGGTCTGGTTGGGTGGAGGACGTGGGGGGTCCTGCGACGTCGTTCGGTCCGGCTGTGGCGGTGGGTGGGGATCCGGCGGGATCTGGCCGGATCGGCCAACCTCCTGGGCTGGGGAGGGGTGGGGCGGGTCAGTAGCGGCAGGCGCCGGTGGGGGCGGTGGTGTTGCGGGCGATGGCGGCGTCGACGTCGGGGCGGACCCGCTCGGCGGTGAGGGCGTAGCCGATGTCGCCGTCGGCCGTCGCCGCGGCGAAGACGATGCCGCCGATCTCGCCGGCCTCGGTCACGAACGGGCCGCCTGAGTCGCCGGGGCGCACGCCCGCCTCCAGGGTGAGGATCTCGCGGGCGGTCACGCTGCCGCCGTAGATGTCGCGGCCCAGCGCCTCCTCGCGGGAGCGCACCGCCGCCGGTCGGACGTTGAGCTCCCGCTGGCCGCCGGGGAAGCCGCGCGTGGCGCCGCTGGTCCCCCGCTCGGCCGGGGTCGAGGCCCACGGCAGCGGGGTGGCGGTCGCCGTCGGGGAGCTCAGCACCGCGAGGTCGAGGTTCGGGTCGACGTGGACGGCGACCGCATCGTGCGTGCCGGCGGCGTCGCGGACGCTGAGGACCTCACCACCGGCGACCACGTGGGCGTTGGTGACGACGAAGCCGTCGCGGACGACCACCCCGCTGCCGGTGGAGACCCCGCCGCAGCCGAGCGCCTCCACCTGCACCGTCGAGGGGGTGCCCGCGGCCCCCGCGGCGGCCACCGCCCCCTCCCCCGGCGGTTCGACGGGCGGCGCGGTGGAGCCGCCGCCCAGTCCGGCGAAGACCTGCGGGAAGCCCTGGGTGTCGAGGAACGCCGCGACGCGCCCGAACAGGTCGGGTGGGGTGGGGAGCACCTCGTCGATCGTGGCCAGCACGGTCGAGCCGCGGACCTGCCGCGCCAGGGCCGGGACGGGGCCCTGGGCGAGCACCGACCCGGCGATCCAGACGCTGAGGGCCAGCACCGCGACCCCCACGCCGACGCCGAGCACCGAGTCGACCGGCCCGACGCCGGAGCGGTGCGCGGCGTCCCGCAGCCGCAGGCCGAGCACGAACCCGAGCGCCTGGCCGGCCAGGACCGATGCGATGAGGATCCCGAACGTGGTCAGGGCCAGCGCGACGCCGGGCTGGTCGACCAGCTCACCGGCGATGACAGGGGCGAGGATCCCTCCCGCGACCAGGCCGCCCGCCGCGCCGCCGAAGGCGAACACCTGGCTGAGCGCCCCCTGCCGCCACCCGCGGAACACCGCGGCCGCCAACATGACGAGCAGGACGACGTCGACGGCGTTCACGACGACCCAGTGTGCCCTCGTGCCCGCCGTCGCCGTGGAAGGATTGGGGACGTGAGCCTTCGCACCCGCACCCTCCTGACCCTCCTCGGCCTCTGCGCGCTGGCCGGGGGGTGCGGCGACGTGTCGTTCTCCTTCGGCGGGCTGGACACCGAGCCGCTCGAGCAGGAGATCGAGATCGGGATCGAGGCGCGGGCGGACGGGATCGACATCGACTCCGTGGAGTGCCCGGACGACGTCCAGCCGGAGGAGGGGCGCGTGTTCGTCTGCCGCGCCCACGCCGTCGACGGGTCGATCGGCACCGTCGAGGTCCAGCAGGTCGACGACGCAGGCGGGGTCGAGTGGGAGCTGACCGACGTCCGAGCACCAGCCGGATCTGACTAGACCCCGCGTTGTGCAACCGGTCATCACCTGTCCAAACCCTCACGATCGGACAATGCCCTACCGGCCGGGCGTGCTCTTGGGTGGGCGGATAGCTCGAACGGCCTAGTCACCACTGGGCGTCGAGCCGTCCGGGTGGCGTGTCTCGCCACCGATCGACACCTAACGGGGAGTTACCAGATGCCTTCTCTGAGGCGTTCCGTCGCGTTGCTCGCGGCGCTCGTGCTCGCTGCTGCCCTCGCCCCGGCAGCGGGTGCCCAACAGCCCGGTGATCCCGGGTCCTTCGAGGCGATCCCGCTCGAGGGGACGACGACGTCATCGGGCCGCGCGGCGTCGAGCCGCCTGGCCCAGAGCGACGAGTCCCTCCTCGAGCTCGACGACCCCGCGCCGGTCAACGTGGTCGTCAAGCTCGACTACGACGCCACCGCCGCCTACGTCGGGGGTCGAGACGGGTTCGAGGCCACCAGCCCGTCGGTCACCGGCCAGAGCCTCAACCCGGACGCCGCCGCGGTCCGGAGCTACGAAGCCGGCGTCGCCGAGCCGGCCGAGCAGGCCTTCATCGACCAGCTGCGCGCCATCGACCCCAGCGCCGTCGTGGGTCAGCGCCTGCGCACCGTCTACGGCGGGGTCGCCATCCAGGCCAGCGGGGTCAAGATCCGTGACATCGCCGCGATCGACGGCGTCGTCGCCGTGCAGCGCGACACCCTCCACCAGGCCCTCACCGACTCCTCCCCGGAGTTCATCGGCGCCACCGAGCTGTGGGCCGACCTGGTCGGCGAGGACGGGAACACCGCCACCGCCGGGGAGGGCGTGATCGTCGGCATCCTCGACTCGGGCGCCTGGCCCGAGCACCCTGAGTTCCGCGAGCGCCAGGACGTCGACCTGCCGCCGGCGCCCGAGCGCCCGGACGGGTTCCCGCGGGAGTGCAACTTCGGCGACAACCCGCTCACGTCCGGCGAGGACGTCTTCGAGTGCAACGACAAGCTGATCGGCGGCGCGCCGTTCATCGACAGCTACAACGCCTTCGTCGGCGACGAGGAGTACCCGGACTCCGCGCGCGACTCCGACGGGCACGGCACCCACACCGCCACCACGGCAGCCGGCACACCCACCGACGTCGCCAACCTGTTCGGCGTCGACCGCGGCCCGGTGACTGGCATCGCCCCCGGCGCCCACGTCAGCGTCTACAAGGTCTGCGGCCCGCAGGGCTGCTTCGGCTCGGACTCCGCCGCCGCGGTCGCCGCAGCCATCGAGGACGACGTCGACGTCATCAACTTCTCGATCTCGGGCGGGACGAACCCCTACACCGACCCGGTCGAGCTCGCCTTCCTCGACGCCTACGCCGCCGGCGTGTTCGTCGCCGCCTCCGCCGGCAACGACGGCCCCGGGGCCGGGACGGTCAACCACGTCTCGCCGTGGCTGACCAGCGTCGCCGCGTCCACCCAGGACCGGGCGTTCATCTCGACGATCACCCTCACCGACGGCAGCGAGCAGCTGCAGGTCGACGGCGTGTCCATCACGAACGGCGTGTCGACCCCGACCGACGTCGTCCTCGCCTCCGAGGCCGAGGGCTACGACATCGACTGCCTCGAGCCGGCCCCGCCCGGCACGTTCGAGGGGCAGATCGTGGTCTGCGAGCGCGGCGTGATCGCCCGCGTCGCCAAGGGCTGGAACGTCCTCCAGGGCGGCGCGGTCGGGATGATCCTCTACAACCCGCCGGGCACGACCGACCTGGTGAGCGACAACCACTACCTGCCGGCGGTCCAGATCAACCCCGACGAGGGCGCCGAGGTCGTCGACTTCATCACCGACGCCGCGAACCCGCAGGCGTCGTTCACCCAGGGCGTCGCCGTGACCGACGAGTCGTTCGGCGACATCATGGCGACGTTCAGCTCCCGCGGTCCGGGTGGGGACTTCCTGAAGCCCGACATCACCGCTCCCGGCGTGCAGATCCTCGCCGGGCAGACCCCGACCAACGGCCCGCCGCCGGACGGCGGCGCGCAGGGGCAGTACTACCAGGCGATCGCCGGCACCTCGATGTCGAGCCCGCACATCGCCGGGTCCGCCGCGCTGGTCATGGCCGCCCACCCCGACTGGACCCCCGGTCAGGTGCGCTCGGCGCTGATGACGTCGGCCCGCCAGGACGTCGTGAAGGAGGACGGCACGACGCCGGCCGACCCGTTCGACTACGGCGCCGGCCACGTCGACCTGACCGTGGCCGCCGAGGTCGGCCTGACCTTCGACGAGTCCGCGGACGCCTTCACCGCGTCCGCCGGCACGCCGCTGCAGCGCATCGACCTGAACCTCCCCTCGATCAACGCCCCGGTGATGCCGGGCGTGGTCGAGACCACCAGGACCGCGGTCAACGTCACCGACGAGACCGCCACCTACACCGTCGAGACCTCCGCGCCGCAGGGCAGCCGGATCGTCGTCGAGCCGTCCACGTTCACCGTCGCGCCCGGCGAGAGCGTCGAGCTGTCGATCCGCATCGACGGCACCAACCTCGACGCCGGCGACCACTTCGGCGAGATCCGCCTCGCCGGCGGGCCGGTGCCCCTGCACCTGCCGGTCGCGTTCACCAAGACGGCCGCCGACGTGCGCGTCGCCTCGGACTGCGCGCCCGACGCGATCGCGAACGGCGACCCGGCCGCGACCAGCACGTGCACCGTGACGGTGTCGAACGACTCCCTCGACGACGCGAGCGTCGACGTGCGCACCCGCCTGAACGACCGGCTCTCGCTGGTCAGCGCCGACGGTGCGCAGGTCACCCAGAACGGCGTCGTCCGGACGCAGATGACCTTGCCCGGCCGCGAGGACGCCGCCCCCGGCATCGTCCCGGCACCCGCCGGGTCGCTGACGTACTTCGCCCTCGACGACCCCGCCCTCTCCACGCCGATCCCGTTCAACCCCGTCGGCGACGAGCAGGTCATCACCCTCAACACCCCCGCGTTCACCTACGCGGGACGGACCTGGACCCGGCTGTCGCTGACCTCGAACGGGTACGCCGTCGCCGGCGGCGCGTCGGGCACCGAGTTCGAACCCCAGGACCTGCCCGACCCGACCGCGCCCAACGCGGTGATGGCACCGTTCTGGACCGACCTGAACGGCGAGGAAGCCGGCTCGGAGGGGATCGCCTACACGATCCTCACCGACAACGTGGACGACTGGATCGTCGCCGAGTGGCGCATGCAGCTGTGGGGCGCCAGCGGCGAGACCGTCGACGACCAGGTCCGGACCTTCCAGCTCTGGATCATGGTCGGCGACACCGAGGAGGTCACCTTCACCTACGACCCGGAGGACCTGCCGCAGGCGCCACCGCCGGCGTACGGCCTGACCGTCGGGGCGGAGAACGCCAACGGCACGGCCGGCGACCAGATCGACGGCCCGCCGACGACGGACTACCTCGTCACCGCCGCGCCGGGCGCGCCCGGCGGGACGGACAGCTACACCCTGACCGTCCGCGGTGCCCAGACCGGACGTGGCGCGGTCACGACCAGCGCGACCGCACCGGACGTCTTCCGGGGCACCGCGACCGACCGCACGTTCGTCACCGTCTTCGGCGCCCCCGGCGGCGACGGGGGTGACGACGGCTCCGACGGCTCCGGCGACGGCGACCAGCCCGGCGCGCCCGCACCGGGCACCGGGGCCGGCAACCCCGGCGGCCCGAGCGTCGGCGGGGTCACCGACCCGCCGGCAGAGGACGCCGCCGACGCCGGCGACGACGGGTTCGACGACCCCGTCGACGATCCGGTCGAGGAGCCGGTGACGATCCCCGAGTCGGTCAGCCGGGTCGCCGGCGCCGATCGGATGTCGACCGCCGTCGAGATCAGCCGGGCGTCGTTCCCCGACGGGGCGACCACGGCCGTCCTGGCGACCGCGGGGACCTTCCCCGACGCGCTGACCGCCGCCCCGGCGGCCCGCAGCGCGGACGCCCCGATCCTGCTGACCGGCACCGACGTGGTGCCCCAGGCGACCCTCGACGAGCTCGACCGGCTCGGCGTCGAGCGGGTCGTCGTCCTCGGCGGCATCGCCGCGGTGTCCCAGGACGCCGTGGCCGCGCTCGAGGCACGCGGCCTGTCCGTCGAGCGGCTCGAGGGTCGCGACCGGTTCACGACCGCGTCCGCGGTGGCCGGGTGGCTGACCAGCCAGCCCGGCTACGCCGACAGCGGCACGGTGTTCATCGCCACCGGGGACGGCTTCGCCGACGCCCTGGCCGGCGGTGCTGCCGCCGCCGCGGTGGACGCCCCGATCCTGCTGGTCAACGCCGCCGGCGTGCCGCAGGCGACCGCCGACCAGCTCAGCCAGCTGTCACCGCAGCGCATCGTGCTGCTGGGCGGCACGGCCGTCATCAGCGACGCCGTCGCCGAGGAGCTGGCGGCCTACGGGACCGTCGAGCGCCTGGCCGGCGCCGACCGGTTCGCCACCGCGGTGGCGGGCGCCGAGGCCTTCGGCGCGTCGTCCGGCCAGGTGTCCGACGAGGCACCGTCGACGGTGTTCGCCGCCACCGGCGCGGCGTTCGCCGACGCGCTGGCCGCCGGCCCGGCGGCCGCAGCCGCCGGGGCGCCCCTGCTGCTGAGATCGGAAGAGCGTCGGG
>NZ_CAXQBR010000101.1 GCF_964222135.1 Euzebya sp. | reverse complement strand
CTCCCGCCGCCGCGGCGCCCAGGCCGGCGACGCGGCCGGGCCGTCCCGGCCCTCCGGCTGACGGCCCGGCCGCCTCCCTGCGGTCCCGTGGGACCAACGGCTGCTCCCACCGGGACGGACGGCCCTCCACGCGGGGACGCCGGCGGCGGATGCTCGGCGCATGAAGACGACCGCTCCTCGCGCGCCGACGTCGGTGCGCACCCCCCGCCCCCTGCTCTCGGGCTTCGCCGCCCTCAACGCCGTCCTGGCGTGGATCGGCGGCATCGCCCTCATGGACGGCGTCATCGACCTGGGTGACGAGCTGAACCGGCGGCTGCCGTTCGACAGCCCCGTGCTCGGCGGACTCGCCCTGATGGTCGTCGTGGCGGCGCCCCTCACCCTGCTGGCCTGGCTGGCCTGGGTCGACGACCCCCGCGCCGACCGCGCGTCGGTGCTGGTCGGCGTCCTGCTGGTCGGCTGGATCGCCGTGCAGATCGCGTTCCTCCGCGAGCTTTCGTGGTTCCACCCGACCTACGTGGCGGTGGGGGCGGTCCTGATCGGCGTGGGCCTGCGCCGGCGCGCCTGACGCAGGCCGCGCCGGCCGGTCCCCCTCCCGGGGCTAGCGCGAGGTCTCGAGGAACGGCGCCTCGGCGACCTCCGCGGGCTGCTGTGCGGCCAGGTCGCGGGCCTGCTGGGCCCGACCGGTCCGCGAGCCGCGCGTCGGGGTGCCCGACGCCGGGACGGGCTGGTCCTTGCCGCCCACGAGGCTCTCGAGCTCGCCCGACACCTCGCGCAGCGCGGCGGCGGCGGCCTGGGTCCGCGCGGAGCCCGCCGAGGTCTCACCGGCGGCGGTGGCGACGGCCTTGATGTTGGCGAAGATGTCCTGGGCGCCGGTCGCGGCCTCGTTGATGCTGCGGGTGATCTCGCTGGTGGTCGCGGTCTGCTCCTCGACCGCGGAGGCGATCGTGTTCTGCATGTCCGCGATGCGGTTGATGACCTCCTGGATGGCCGCGGTCGACTCGACGGCCTGGGAGGTCTCGCTCTGCACGAGCCGGATGCGCTCGCCGATCTCCTCGGTGGCGCGGGCGGTCTCCTCCGACAGCTCCTTGACCTCGTTGGCCACGACGGCGAAGCCCTTGCCGGCCTCGCCGGCGCGGGCCGCCTCGATGGTCGCGTTGAGGGCGAGCAGGTTGGTCTGCTCCGCGATGGTGGTGATGACCTCGATCACCTTCCCGATCTCGGCCGAGGTGTGCCCGAGCTCGACGATCTGCTCGGACGTCCGCGACGCGGTCTGCACGGCCTCGGCGGCCACGCGGGCCGCCTCGGTGGAGGACGACGAGATCTCTGCGACGGACGACGACATCTCCTCCATCGCGGTGGCGACGGTGGTCACGTTCGTGCTGACGAGCTGTCCGGCCTCGGCGACGACCGACGCCTGGGCGGCGGTCTCCTCGGACGCGGCCGCCACCTGGGACGACACCGCGGCGAGGTCTTCAGCGGATCCCGCGACCGACGTGGCCGACCGGCGGACCCGCCGCGAGACGCCGACGGCGATCAGGGCGCCGATCCCCCCGGCGGCCGCGACGGCGAGGATGCTGCCGACGATGATGGTCGTGCGGGCGGTCGAGGCGGTCGACGCCGCGTCGGCGTCGCGCTCGGCGAGGAGGGCCTCCTCGTCGGCCTGGATCTGGCCGATGAGGTCGCGGATCTGGTCCATCACGACCCGACCGCGGTCCTCCAGGACGACGGCGAGCGCGGCGTCGGCGCCCTCGGCGCGGTAGAGGTCGATGGTCTCCTGCATCTCGGCGAGCTTCGCCTCGACCAGCGGCCGGAGCTCGGCGATGCGGTCCTGCTGCACCGGGTTGTCGGCGGTGAGCTCGGCGATCTCGTCGACCGCGCCGCGCGCCTCGGCGGCGCCGGCGTCGTAGGGCTCGAGGTACGCGTCGTCACCGACCAGCAGGAACCCGCGCTGCCCGGTCTCTGCGTCCGTCAGGCCGCTGGTGATGCGGTCGACCCCCCCGAGCACCTGGTGGGTGTGCTCGACCCACCCTGCGGTCTGGTCCAGGCTGGACACGGCGTTGAACGACACGACGCCGATGATGACCAGCGCGATGACGGGGATGGCGAATCCGAGCGCCAGGCGGCGCTGGATGGTGAGGTTCGACACGACGGGGGTTCCTTCTGGGGGAGGGGGGCAGACGCCCGGGACGCGCGCGGGACCTGCACGCGTTCGCTCCTCATCGGCCGATCCCCCGCCCGCTTGAGGGTCCGGGTGTCCGCCCGGACCCCCCGTCCCGTCGGCACTCCGCCTAGCATGGCGGTGCAGTCAGATGGTTGGCCGGATCAGCGGCCGCGCCACTTCAGAGCGGGCCGCGGCATGCCGATGTACGGGGGACGGAACCCTCACGGGACGTGGTGCAGACGTGGAACAGAACTGGGAGGACGCCTCGCTCCGGCGGCTCATCGACGAGCTGCCGGATCTCGTCTGCCGGTTCAGCCCCGACGGCACCCTCCGCTACGTGAACCGGGCGTACGCCACCTTCCACGGCACCACCCCGAAGGCCATGGTCGGCCGGCGCTTCACCGACTTCGTCGACGACAGCGTCCGGCCGGCGATCGAGGCGGCCCTGGACGCCATGCGGGCGACCGACCCCGACCAGCCCGTGCGGCGCAACACCCACCAGAGCCTGTCGGCAGAGGGTGAGGGGCACTGGCACGAGTGGACCGACCGCGCCTTCTTCGACGCCGAGGGCACGCTGCTCGGCTTCATGTCGATCGGGCGGGACGTCACCGAGCTCCTCGCTCGCCAGAGCGCCGTGGAGCACGACCTGCTGTACGACCACCTGACCGGCGTCCTGAACCGTCGCGGCCTGCTGGCCGAGCTCGGTGACCGGCTGGTCCGCAGCGACCGCCCGTTCCTCGTCGGCTACGTCGACATCGACGACTTCAAGCGGGTCAACGACGTGGATGGCCACGGGGTGGGGGACGCCACCCTCGTCGCGGTCGCCGCCGCGCTCGAGTCGCTGGTCGCGGGCTCGCCCGCCCACGCGCACGGCGCGGGGGAGGGGGCGGTCGGCCGCATCGGCGGCGACGAGTTCGTCGTGATCATGGGCCACGACCCCGGGCGGGCGCCGACGGCGACGGGTGTCGACGCCTGTCTGGACCGCGCGCTTGGCGCGCTCTCCCCTGCGGTGTCGGTCAGCTGCGGCTGGACGGTGGCCAGGCCGGGCGACGACGCCGACTCGGTGCTGCGCCAGGCCGACGGCGACATGTACGCCCGCAAGCGGAACCGCCGGCTGTCCGCCTGATCACGACCCCTCGTCCGCGCGGGTGAGCCGTCCACCGAGGAGGGGTTCGTCCGGGCTGCGGATGTCCGCGTTCGGGATCCCGTCGGGGTGCTCGTCGCGCACGTGGTCGAGGCAGTCGAGCGCGATCTCGAGGTGGGTCCGCTTGCTCTGCTCGTAGAAGCTGCGGGCGGCGGTCGACAGCTTCGGCGAGCCGTGCAGCGGCTTGTCCGACACGCACAGCAGGGTGGCGTTGGGGATCCGGTAGCGGAACCCGTTCGCGGCGATCGTCGCCGACTCCATGTCCACCGCGACGCAGCGCGCCTGGTTCATGCTCGCGAGCTCCTGGGCCTGGTTGAGCTCCCAGTTGCGGTTCGCCGTCGTGTAGACGATCCCGAGCCGGTAGGGCGCCTCCCGGCGCTCGAGCGCGGCGATGAGGTACTGGTTCAGCCGGTGGTTCGGGATCACCGGGACGGTGGTCGGCAGGACCCCGTCGAGGACGTGGTCGGCGCGCAGGTAGCTGGTCGCCAGCACGAAGTCGCCGAGGTCCTGGTGGTTCCGCAGCCCGCCGCAGTGGCCGATCATCACCATCGCCTCGGGGCGGAGGACCGCGAGGTGGTCGGTGATCGTCTTCGCGTTCGACGGGCCGACGCCGATCTCCACCAGGCTGACCCCCGTGCCGCCCGGGCGGTGGTGGTGGTAGGCCGGCATCTGGACCCCGGCGCGGTCCGGCTGCTCGGCGTCGCCGAAGCGCTCGAGGAACGCCTCGACGTGCATCCGGTAGTTCGTGAACAGCACGTAGCGCTGGAAGGACTCCGCCGGCGTGCCGGTGTAGTGCGTCAACCGGTCCAGGCTGAGCGCCATCCGCTCCGGCCCGAACAGGAACAGCTTCTTCGCGCGCAGGTCCGCGCCCTCGTCCAGGGCGTCGAAGAACCCGGGGTCGTCGAAGCCGGTCGCGCGTCGGGCGGCCGTGATCTCGACCCGGGCGCCGCCGGCCAGCAGCGCCGCGAGCTCGCGGAGCAGGTAGGCCCGGATCGCCGCCGGCCGTGCGAACTCCCCGCTGATGCGCGGGTTGTGCGTCGACCACGGCCGGTGCACCACCACGTGCGGGTACCACCCCTCCTCCCAGGCCGCCTCCATCGCGTCCACGATCGCCGCCGCCTGCGCCGGCTCCGCCTCCACCACCACGTCCGTCATGGTCCGTGAGCCTACGGCCCCCGCGGTCGCCCCCCGGCCCCGTCCCGGTCCCCACCCGCACTCCCCGGCCCCTCCCCACCCGCATTCCCCTACCCCCACCACGGATCGACTCCGAGGTCGTGCCACGACGGCAACCTCGTGCTGATCCGTCACCCGGTCCTCCGGATCGGTGCGCTCGAGACGCGTGCTCGGAGTCGATCCGTGCGCCTGCGGAGTCGATCCGTGGGGTTCCCCGGGTGGTGGGAGCGGGGTGTGGCCCAGACGTGGCACGGCCCCGGACCTGCGAGGAGGTCCGGGGCCGTCAGAGGTGGTCGCTCGATCAGCGGGTGCCGGCGAGCACCGGCGCCTCCTCTGCGATCCAGTCGTCGCCCGGGGGCTGGTGACCGGCGGGAGGGCCGGCTGGGCGCTGCGGGGCGGACCCGCTGGTGCGACCGATGAGCGACCCGACCTCGGCGGCGACGCCGTTCAGGGCGGCCGCGCGCTGCTCGGTGCGGAGGGCGCCCTCGGAGGCGCGGGCGGCGGCGGAGGCCACGGTGGAGACCGACTCGGCGATCTCGCGGGCGCCCTGGGCCGCCTCGGAGACGCTGCGGGCGATCTCGTCGGTCGTGGCGTTCTGCTCCTCGACGGCGGCGGCGATCGTGGTCTGGATGTCGTTGACCTGCGTGACGATCGCGGTGATCTGCTCGATCGCCGCGGTGGCGCCGCCGGACTCGGCCTGGATCGACTCGATCGTCTGGCTGATGACCTTGGTGGCCTCGGCCGTCTCGCGGGCGAGCTCCTGCACCTCGTTCGCCACGACGGCGAAGCCCTTGCCGGCCTCGCCGGCGCGCGCCGCCTCGATGGTGGCGTTCAGGGCCAGCAGGTTGGTCTGCTCGGCGATCTGGGTGATGACCTCGACGACCTTCGAGATCTCCTCGGACGCCGCCGCGAGGCGGGCGACGGTGTTGGAGGTCTCCGCCGCCGCGGTGGCGGCCTGACCGGTGATCGTCGTGGCGGTGGAGGTCTGCTCGGCGATCTCCTGGGAGGAGGCGCTCATCTGCTCGACGGCGGCCGCCACGGTGGAGACGTTCGCCGACACCTGGTCGGCGGACACCGCGAGCGTGCCGGTCTGGGCGGCAGACTCGTCGGCGTCCTCGCGCATCCCGACCGCGATGGAGGTCAGGTCGTGGGCGGCGCCGTCGACCGCAGCGGCACCCCGGGCGACGCGCCCGCGGATCGCGCGGATGACCACCACGATGCCGAGCCCGAGCAGGAGGGTCGTCACGACCGCGGCCACCAGGCCGACGAGCCGGTTGCGCTCGGACGTGGCGAGCGTGTCGTCGAAGTTCGCCTCGACTGTCGAGCGCTGGGCCTCCACCCAGGTGGAGAGCTGCTCGAAGGCGGCGAAGCCGTCGGTGTCCTGCGAGGCCATCTGGGCCGCGACGGTCGCGCCGTCACCGGCGGCGATCGCCGCCAGCATGTCGTCCATGCCCTGGACGACGACCTCGACGGCACCTGCGATCTCCTGGGCGCCGGCATCCGGTGACGCCGCGAGGATCGCCGCGTCGGCGCGGGCGGCGTCGATGCTGACCTGCGCGCTCCCGATGCCCTCGGACAGCACGGCCGGGTCGGTCGTGCTGAGCAGCGTCGGCAGGCCGGCGTACGCCATGAGGATGTCCCCGCGGGCGGACTCGGCGGCCACGACGGGCGTGAGATCGGTGTAGACGTCCTCGAGAGCGGTCTCGTTGACGTCGATGCGGCTGATGAGGAAGGCGCTGAGGACGAGGTACGCGACGACGGCGACGCCGAGGGCGGTGCCGAGCATGCGCTGGATGGTCATGGTGCGGAACACGAGGTGTCTCCAGGGGACGGAAGTGGTGTCCCGGACTGATCGGCACCACGGACGGTGACATGAGCGGCTGCCCGACGGGTGTCACCGGCCCCTCGCTATGCTCCGCAACCGCCGCGCCGAGACCACCTCCAGGACCCATGCCCCTCCCCCCCGACGCCACGCCCTCCGGCCCCGACCGCTACTCCGCCGACGTCGTCATCGTCGGCGCCGGCGTCGCGGGGTTGTACGCGGCGACCCGGCTGCCCGACGGCCTCGACGTGCTGATCGTCGACAAGGGCGTGACCGGCGAGTCCGGCTCGTCCCCCTACGCCCAGGGCGGCGTGGCCGTCGCCTTCGGGGCGGACGACTCCCCGGAGCTCCACGCGAGCGACACGCTCCGTGCCGGCGACCGCCTGTGCGACCCGCTCGCCGCGCGGACGCTGGCGGTCGAGGCGCCGGCCTGCGTCACCGACGTCCTCGAGATGGGCGCGGACTTCGACCGGGTGGAGGGGCGGGAGGGGTCGATGGACCCGCGCGACCTCCACCTCGCCCGCGAGGGTGGCATGTCGGTCGCCCGGTCCGTGCACCGCGCCGACGCCACCGGCGCGGAGATGGTCCGGGTGCTGCGAGCCGCCGCCGCCCCGCGGGTGACCCGGCTCGTCGGCTCCGTCCACTCCCTGGCGTCCGACGGCGGGGGGAGGGTCACGGGCACCTGGGTGCTCCGCGCCGACGGCACGCCGGTCGTGGTCGAGGCCCGTGCGGTGCTGCTGGCCACCGGCGGCTGCGGTGGGCTCTTCGCCGCCACCACGAACCAGGACGGCGCGACCGGCGATGGGGTCGCGCTGGCCCACCGGGTCGGCGCGGCGGTCCGCGACACCGAGTTCGTCCAGTTCCACCCCACCGGCCTGGCCGTGCCCGGGTCGTGGCGGTTCCTGCTCACCGAGGCCCTCCGCGGCGCCGGGGCCACCCTGCACGACGCCGCCGGCGAGCGGTTCATGGTCGCCGTGCACCCCGACGCGGAGCTCGCGCCCCGTCACATCGTGGCGAAGGCCATCCTCGATGCTGACGGCGGGGCGTGGCTGGACGCGACGGGGATCGGCGACGACGTGCTGGCCCACGAGTTCCCCACCGTCCTCCACGGCGCCCGGGACCTCGGCTTCGACCTGTCCGCCGAGCGGGTGCCCGTCACCCCTGCCGCCCACTACATGGTCGGCGGCGTCCGCACCGATCTCGACGCGCGGACGTCGGTCCCCGGCCTCTACGCCGCGGGGGAGGTCGCCTCGACCGGGTTGCACGGGGCGAACCGGAAGGCCAGCAACTCCCTCGCCGAGGCCTTGGTGTTCGGCCGTCGCGCCGCCCGGGCGATCGCCCGCGAGCTGCCGGACCGGCACGGTGACCTCGGCACCCCTCCCCCGCTGCGCGGTGCGACACCGGATGCCGACCAGACCGCCGCGCTGCGGACCCGCCTGCGCGAGGGCATGTGGTGCGGCGCCGGCCCGGCCCGCACCGCGTCCTCCCTCGACGAGGCCGCCGCGGTGAGCGCCTCGGCGCGCCAGGAGCTCGGACCGGTGGCCCCGCACCCGGACGCCGTCGAGCTCGACCTCGCCATCAGCGCCGCGGAGCTGATCGTCGCCGCCGCCCGGCTCCGCACCGAATCACGTGGCGGCCACTACCGGCTGGACCACCCCGACGCCGACCCCGCCTGGGCCGGCCGGCACCTCGAGCACATCCGGCTGTGAGGGATGCACGCCGGCGCGGCGTGGCGGACACCTCGACCGCGCCGCGGCCCGTGCGCCCGTCAGCGCCGACCTGACCGTCGGCGTCCGAACCGGCTGCGCACGACCTCGCGGTTCAGCCGGGCGATCGCCACCAGCGGGATGCCGGCGGGGCACACCTCGACGCACTCGCCGTAGGTGGTGCAGGAGCCGAAGTGCTCCTCCATCACCGCCGTCATCGACTGCGCCCGCTCGGTCCGCTCGACCGCGCCCTGGGGCAGCAGGGCGAGCTGGGCGAGCTTCGCGCCGGTGAACAGGTGGGCCGCGGCGTTGGGGCAGGCGGCGACGCAGGCCCCGCACCCGATGCAGGCGGCGAAGTCCATCGCCTGCTCGGCGACGTCGTGGTGCACCGGTTGGGCGTCGGCGTCCGGGGCGGTGCCGGTGTCGACCGACACCGTCCCGCCGGCCGCGATGATCCGGTCGAGCGCCGAGCGGTCGACGACGAGGTCGCGGACGACCCGGAACCCGGCAGCGCGGAACGGCTCGAGGGTGACGCGGTCGCCGTCGGCGAAGGACCGGACGTGCTGGTGGCACGTCGGGGTGTTCGGCACCGGTCCGTGGGGACGGCCGTCGACGGTGACCCCGCAGGTGCCGCAGATCCCCTCGCGGCAGTCGTGGTCGAACGCGACCGGCTCGCGCCCCTCGCCGACCAGCTGGTCGTTCAACCGGTCGAGCAGCTCGAGCAGGCTCATCTCCGGCGTGGCGTCGGTGACCTGATGCCGCTCGAAGCGGCCGGGGACGTCGGGTCCGTCCTGGCGCCACACGTCGATGGTGAGCGTGATCACGTGTAGCTCCTGGTCTGCAGCGGGACGGCGCTGAACGTCAGCGCCTCGTCGTGGCGGATGGGCGGCCCGCCGTCGGCCGGGGTCTCCCAGGCGGACGCGAACGCCCACCGGTCGTCGTCGCGCTGCGCCTCGCCGTCCGGCGTGACGTGCTCGACGCGGAAGTGGGCGCCGCAGGACTCCTCCCGGTCGAGGGCGTCGACGCACATCAGCTCCGCCAGCTCGAGGTAGTCGGCGACCCGGCCGGCGCGCTCGAGCTCCTGGTTGAGCCGCGACCCCGCGCCCACGACCCGGACGTCGCGCCAGAACTCCGACCGCAGGTCGCGGATGGCGTCGATGCCCTTCGTCAGCCCCTCCGCGCTGCGGGACACCCCGCAGGCGTCGGTCAGCGCCTCGCCGAGCTCGGCGTGGAACCGATCGGGGCCCCGGGACCCGCCGATGCGGAGCAGACGGTCGACCCGACCGGTGACGTCCGCGACCGCTGCCACCGCCGCGGGGTGGTCGTCGTCGAGCACCGGGGTCCCGAGCAGCGGCGCCAGGTAGTTCGGGATCGACCACGGCAGCACGAACCAGCCATCGACGGACGCGCTGAGCAGCGAGTTGGCGCCCAGCCGGTTGGCGCCGTGGTAGGCCCAGCTGGCCTCCCCGCCGACGAACAGGCCCGGGATGGAGCTCATCGCGTCGTAGTCGGTCCACAACCCGCCCATCGTGAAGTGGGGACCGGGCGCGATGCGCATCGGCACCTCCCACGGGTCCTCGCCGGTGGCGTCTGCGTAGAGGTGGAACAGGTTGCCGTACCGCTCGGCGATCACCTCGCGTCCGACCCGCGCGATCGCGTCGCGGAAGTCGAGGTACACGCCGTTGCGCAGCGGCCCGACCCCTCGCCCCTCGTCCAGGACGGCCTTCGCGTTGCGGCTGGCGACGTCCCGGGGGACGAGGTTGCCGAACGCGGGGTACTTCCGCTCGAGGTAGTAGTCGCGGCGGTCCTCGGCGATGTCGCCGGGCGGCAGGTCGACGTCCGCGGGGTCGAGGGGCACCCACACGCGGCCGTCGTTGCGGAGCGACTCGCTCATCAGCGTCGTCTTCGACTGCCAGCGGCTGGTGAGGGGCAGCGACGTCGGGTGGAACTGGATGAAGGAGGGGTGGGCGAGCAGCGCGCCGCGGCGGTGCGCCCGCCACGCCGCGGTGGCGTTCGAGGCCTTCGCGAGGGTCGACTTGAAGTAGACGTTGCCGTACCCGCCGGTGGCGAGCACGACGGCGTGGGCCATGACCGGTCGGACCTGGCCGGTGACCAGGTCGCGGACGACGATGCCCTGGGCACGACCGTCGGCGACGATGAGGTCGAGCATCTCGTGGCGCGTGTGCAACCGCACCGTGCCCGCCGCGACCTGGCGGAGCAGCGCCTGGCTGCCCGCGATCTGCAGCTGCTGGCCGGTCTGGCTGCGGGCGTAGTAGGTCCGGCTGACCTGCACCCCGCCGAAGGAGCGGGTCGCGAGCGCTCCGCCGTACTCCCGCGCGAACGGGACACCGAGTGCGGTCAGGTGGTCGATCACGCGGACGCTCAGCTCGCCGAGGCGCTGGGCGTCGGCCTCGCGGGCGCGGAAGTCACCGCCCTTCACCGTGTCCTTCACGAACCGGGTGACGCTGTCACCGTCGGCCTTGCGGGCCCGCGCCGCGTTGATGCCCCCCTGGGCGGCGACGGAGTGCGCGCGACGGGGCGCGTCGTGGATGGTGAAGGACTCGACGTGGTAGCCGAGCTCCCCGAGGGTGGCCGCGCAGCCGGCCCCGGCCAGCCCCGTGCCGACGACGATCACGGTGAAGCGCCGCCGGTTGGCGGGGTTGATCAGCCGGTAGTCCGCGCAGCGGGCGTCCCACAGGCCGGCGACGTCCCCGGCGGGGACGTGCCCGGCGATCGGGGCGCCGATGGTGCGGCGGAGGTCGATGGCGGTCATGGTTCGCTCCTGGGCGGTGGCGGTCGAACGACCGGCGGGGTCAGCCGATCAGGCCGAGCTGGACGGCGACGGGGATCGAGGCGTTGCCGACCACGACGATCCCGGCGAGGCCGACGGCGACGTACTTGGCCGCGGTGCGGACCCGGGGCCCGGTCGCGCCGAGCGTGGTGAACGCGCTCCACAGCCCGTGCAGCAGGTGGCTGCCGAGCAGCCCGATCGCCGACAGGTAGACCAGCGCGACCGGCCAGCGGCTGAAGCTGGCGACGACGTTGGCGTAGACGTCGCCGCGCACGAAGTCCGGGTTCGCCGTGCCGGTGGTCAGGTCGAGGACGTGGAAGACGATGAACAGCGCCAGTGCGATGCCGGTGACGGGCATGGTCCGTGCGGTGAAGGACCGCGCGCGGGGTCGTCGTCCGCCGCCGGCCGCCCGCCGGCTCCGGCGGGTGAGGACGACGGCGGCCGCCATGTGCACCACGACGGCCGCCAGCAGGGCGATCCGCATGATCCACAACAGCCCCTCGTGGGGCAGGAGCGGGTACAGGAGGTCGAGCAGCCACGCGCTGTAGCGGTCGATCGCCTCTGCGCCCAGGTAGATCTTCAGGTTCCCGATCATGTGGATGAGCACGAACCCGAACAGCACGACGCCGCTGACGGCCATGGCGACCTTGAGCAGGACGGTGCTGGGCCGGGGCGGGGCCGGCTGCGTGGCCGACCCCGTCTGCTCGCTGCGGGTGAGCGTGGCGGTCACCACAACCCCAGCAGCTTGGTCCAACCGACCCCCACGGTCCCGAAGATCCCGAGGGTGACGATGCTCGAGACCAGGCCGACGGTCCACCACTTGCCCACCGACATGTAGCCGGCGCCGAAGAGCACCGGGGCGGGGCCGGAGGCGTAGTGGGTCAGGCCGCCCATCAGGTTGCTGGCGACGGCCAGGCCGATCGCGGCGAGGAAGGCCGGGGCGCCGGCGACGACGGCCGCGCCCATGAAGGCGGCGTACATCGCGGTGACCTGCGCGGTCATCGAGGCGAAGAAGTAGTGGCCGTAGACGTAGACGCCGATCAGGACCGCCAGGGCGAGGGGCCAGCCGAAGCCGTCGACCGCCCCGCTCATCACGTCGGAGAACCAGCCGATGACGCCGAGCTCGGACAGGAACTTGGCCATCGTCACCAGGACCGCGAACCAGACGAGGGTGTCCCAGGCGCCCTTCTCGGCCTTGATGTCCTCCCAGGTGAGGACGTCGGTCACCAGCAGGACGGACAGCCCGATCATCGCGGCGACCGTCGCGCCCATGCCGAACAGCGGGTCGCCGAGCATCCACAGGCCGAGGAGCAGGCCGAACACGCCGAGCATCAGCTTCTCGTCGCGGCGGAGCGTGCCCATGCTGGCCAGCTCGCTCTTCGCGTACTCCGTGGCGCCGGGGCTCTCGCGGACCTCGGGCGGGTCGAGCTTCAGGATGACGAGGGGCAGGACGGCGAGGGCGACCAGGCCCGGGACGATCGCGGCCAGCGCCCAGGTGCCCCACGACAGCTGCACCTCACCCTCGGTGGCGAGGTCGACGATGATCGGGTTGGCGGCCATGGCCGTGGCGAACATGCCGCCGGTCACGGCGTTGACCTGCATCGCGCAGTTGGTCAGGTAGGACCCCATCCGCGTGGCGCTCGGGTCGTTCGGCTCGCTCTCGAAGGCGCTCGCCAGCGACCGCAGGATCGGGAAGATCACCCCGCCGGCGCGGGCGGTCGTCGACGGCATCGCCGGTGACAGCACCAGGTCGGTGGCGGCCAGCCCGTAGGCCAGCCCCACGGTCCTCTTGCCGAGCAGCTTGACGAACAGGAACGCGATCCGGGCGCCGAGGCCGGTCTTGATGAACCCGCGGGCGATGAAGAACGCCAGGACGATCAGCCAGATGGCCGAGTTGCCGAAGCCGCTCAGCGCCTCGTCGATCGTGAGGATGCCGGCGGTCGCGGCGAACGTGAGGCCGATGACGGACACGACGCCCATCGGGGCCGGCTTGGCGATGATCGCCGCGATCGTCGCGACGAAGACCGCCAGCAGCGACCAGCCGGCCGGCTCGACGCCGTCCGGCACGGGGAACACGCGTATCAGCGCGCCGATGCCGATCGGGACGATCCAGCGGAGGGCGATCTGCCAGCCGGGCGGCGGGGCGGGTGCGACGGGTTCGGGGGCCCGGGTGGCGATCTGCAGCGGGTGGGGGGACGGGTCGATGGCGCTCATCCGAGCGCTCCTCTTCTGTCGACGGGGTGTGACGTCGACAGGATCGGCTTCCTGCCCCCCGCGGGCTCAGGCCGGAGGTCCCGGTCCCGCGGAGGCCCTCGACCCCCTCGGGCCGGGACCCGTCATGTCTCACCCGTCATGTCTCACCCAGGTCCTTGCCCAGCGCCTCGGATGCCTGACGGGTCAGCTCGACCATCCGCTCCCGCACCGTCTGGTCGGTGATCGGCGGGTCGAAGGGCACGCGGGTGTGGCGGGTCGCGCCGTCCTCGACCTCGGCCTCGAGGTCCATGCCGGCGTCGTCCATCGCCACGATCCGCGCCCGCGTCGCGTGGGGCACCGAGCCGAAGGCCTGGGCGATCACCAGGACGTGCTCGGCGTGGTCGTCGTTCATGTGGGCGACGGCGGAGTCGTAGCTCATGGGCCGACCGTCCCCCGTGCGGGAGCCGTCGAACCGGACCCGCCGTGCGGTCAGGGGCGGCGGCCGGTGAACGCGAGGAAGCGGGTCTGGGGGTCCGCGTCCTCGGGCACCTCGATCGCCGGGCCGTACACCTGCTCGGACCGGAGGGCCTCCTCCGGCAGGTCCTGCATCGACGCGAGGACGCGGTCCACCTCGTCGGCCGGCAGCGACTCCAGGTGCCCGAGCCCGGCACCGCGGGCGACGTCCCAGCCGTGGACGAGCAGGTCGCCGGTGTAGAAGGTCTCGGCGGTCTCGCCGATCGTCGTGGGGCCGAAGTACCCGTCGTAGGTCCGGTCGGCGACCTCGGGGTCGTCGAGGGCGGCCTGGAACCGGTCCCGCACCGCGACCCACCGCGCGAGGGGGTGGGCGTCGGGGTCGACCGCACCGTCGAGGAGGTCGTGGCGGGACAGGAAGTCCACCTGGCTGTCGGCGACGTGGGCGACGACGTCGGCGACGGTCCACCCCTCGCAGGGGGAGGCGGCGTCCCAGCGGTCGTCGGGCACCGCCTCGGCGATCTCGGTGAAGCGGGCGGCGAGGCGTCGGTAGCGGGCGGCGATGTCGGTCATGGGCAGATCATCGCCGGGTCAGGCCGTGCCGTACAGTCGCGCGCCGGCGTCGCCGAGGCCGTTGCGGAGCGCCCCCACCTCGGGCGGGTGGTCGTCGATCTCGCAGGTGAAGAGGTGGGTGAGCGCCGGGGCTTCCTCGGCGAGCAGGTCGCACCCCTGGCGAGCGGCGACGACGGTGGCCACGGCGACGGCGGAGTAGCCGGCGGACTCGACCGCCTCGACCGCCGCGAGCATGGTGCCGCCGCTCGCCATCATCGGGTCGAGCACGATCGCGACCTGCCCCTCGGCGGCCGGGACGCGCGAGTAGTACTCGATCACGTCGCGGCTCGTCCGGTCCCGGTAGATCCCCACGTGCCCGACCGCCGCTCCGGGGGAGGCGGCGAGGGCTCCCTCGACCATCCCGAGGCCGCCGCGGATGATCGGGACGAAGACCACGTCGTCGGGGTCGCCGAGCTCGGCCAGGGCGTGGGCCACGAGCAGCGTCGTGATGTTGCCCAGGGCATCGCGGAACGTCGCCCGTCCCCGGCCGGTGTCCTTCAGCTGGTCCAGGTAGTGCCGCACCGCGGCGCTGCGGAGGGTCGAGATGGTGGCCACGGGTCCTCGCTTCGTCGGGGTCAGAAGACCGTGCCGTCGGACTCGACGGCGATGGGGGGTGCGGCGTCGGGTCGGCGCTCGGCGGCCAGGCGCCGGCCGAGGGGCCAGGTCCCGACCTCGAGGATCTGGGCCAGTCCGAGCCCGCGCCGCTCCTCGGGCAGGTGGCGGTCGAGGTGCACCGCGATGTGGTCGAGGGCGGCGACGGTGCAGGCCCGCCACTCGACCACCAGCGGGTGGTCCGGCGGGATCGGGTCAGCGCGCAGGCCGCCGCGGACCTCGAGCAACCCGAGGTCGATCAGCAGACCGCCGTTGCGGTACTCGGCGAGGCCGGTGAGCCCCTCCACCTCGACGACCGCCACGCCGAGCGATGCGAGGGGTTCGACCAGGGAGTAGGCCATCCACTGGCTCAGCTTGTGGAACGGCACCACGCCCGATGTGGGGAAGGTCCCACCCGCGAGCGGGTGGTGCCAGGTGTCGCCCAGGTTGAACCCGCCGATGTCCAGGCGGCCCGGCCACAGATCGGCGAACGCCGTGAGGATCCAGCCGAGCAGCGCCTCCCCGCTCACCTGTGCGACCTGCCCGGTCCCGCGCCCACCCAGCAGGTCCCTCGACAGCAGCTCCCACACCGATCCGGCGCCCGACTCGACGAGGGTGCGGCCCAGCGCCCGCAGCAGGCCCGCCCGGCCCTCCACGCCCACCAGGGGGTTGTCCGCCGTGACCTGGAACGCGTCGGCGAGCCGACCGACGTCCAGGTCGGCGAGCGCCACGGCGTCAACCCCGTACGCCCGCCCGTCGCCTGCGAAGACCCCCGCCTCGAGCGCCCGGTGCGCGGCCACTGCCAGCCCCTCGGACCGGCGGACCGTCCCGGTCACCGGGTCCTCGAAGCGCCACCGCGATCCCGCTCCGGCGTCCAGCAGCACGCTGATGACCACGGCGTCCACCTGCGCCGTGCCCGCGCGGGCGACCAGGTCGGCGGCCAGGTCCCACCCCTCCCCCCGCAGGTGGTTCAACCGCCCGTGGATCGGGACCGGACCGGCGGGGCGGGTCGCCACGACCTGCGCTGCCACCGCATCGAGCACGGCCGGCCACGCCCGCTCGTGGATGCGGAGGTGCCCGAGGTCCCCGGCCAGCCCGGCGGTCCACAGGGCCGTGCACCGCCGCCGGACCGCCGCGGCCGACCGCAGCTCGCGGACCGCGGCGGGGACGTCCGCAGCCGTCACCGCTCGAGCTGGCGACCCGCGACGCTCAGGTCCGCCTCCCCGCGGGTGGAGTAGTAGCCCGCCGCGCGCTTGGCCTCGATCTCCACCATCGCGTCGGCCGGGATCGCGTCGGCGGGGATCTCGACGCGCTGGCGGACGTCGATCCCGGCGCCGACGATCGCGTCGTACTTCGCGTTGCTCATGGAGATGAGCGTCTCGATCCGGTCGATCCCCAGCCACACGAGGACGTCGGGCATCAGCTGCTGGAACCGGGCGTCCTGGACGCCGGCGACGCACTCGGTGCGGTTGAAGTACTCCGCCGCGACGTCCCCGCCGGCCTGGCGCTTGCGGGCGTTGTAGACGAGGAACTTCGTCACCTCGCCGAGCGCCCGCCCCTCCTTCCGGAAGTACGCCACCACGCCGACGCTGCCGGCCTGGGCGTCGCGCACGCAGCCGTGCAACGCCTGGATCAGGTAGGGCCGACAGGTGCAGATGTCCGAGCCGAAGACGTCGGAGCCGTTGCACTCGTCGTGCACCCGGGCGGTGACGGGGGCCTTCTCGCCGGTCACCGGGTCGCCCATCAGCCGCTCCGCGCCGCCGATCAGGTACACCGTCGTGCCGCCGATCGGCGGGAGGAACACGTCGAGGTCCGGGCGGGTGACCAGCTCCGGGAACATCCCGCCGGTCTGCTCGAACAGGACCCGGCGGAGGGTGTGGACGTCCACGCCGAACCGCTCGGCGATGCCGGGCAGGTACCAGACCGGCTCGATGGCCGCCTTGGTGACGGCGATCGACCCGTCCTCATGGAGGATGGTGCCGTCGGCGTCGAGCGCCCCGAGCGCGATGGCCGCCTCGGTCTCCGGCAGTCGCAGGCGGCTGCGGGTCACGGCGATGGTGGGTTGGATCCGCGCGCCGTCCGCCAGCTCCTCGGCGAAGTCCGCCGCGACCGTCGCCCCCCAGGGGTCCAGCGCCACGATCGCCGCGGGGTCGGCCCACCGCGGGTGCGGGCCGAGCACGTCGGTGGGTGCGGTGTCGGTGAGGTCGGGCACGTGGCCGGCGGCCAGCCCCCCGGCGGCGACGGCGACGGCCCGGACACGCTGAGGCCGCCGTGGTGCGCGCCGATCGCGTTGCGCCCCGGGGTGTCCGGCGGCCCCGCGACGATGGGGCCGCGCTCCCGGGCGGTGGGCGCCCCCCAGGTCACCGGGTTGGTCGCGATCGCGGCGGTGTGGGACGTCAGCCTGACCCGACGTGGGGCGGGGCGTTGGTCCATGGAACCTCCGGGTCGAGCCGAAGTCGGTGATCATAGCCCCTCGGACGATTCGCTTACGGCCGCCGCCGCTCGCGCGGGTGGACGGCACACTCCGCCGCCGTCCACCTCGCCGACCACACCGGAGACGCCCGTGCGCGCCGTGCTGCTCACCCTCGTCCTGACCGCCCTCGCCACCGGGTGCGGTGGCGCCGACGACGCGCGCGAGCGCGACGCGACCGCCACCGGACCCCGCCTCGACCCGCCCGCCGACCTCACCTGGCAGACGACTGCGGCGGAGTACCGCGGGGAGATCGGGGCCACCGTCACCGTCGACTGCCCCGCGCAGGGGGAGGTCGGCAGCCTGTGGGGCACGGACCCGTACACCGACGACTCCTCGATCTGCACCGCGGGCGTCCACGCGGGCGCCATCACCGTCGAGGACGGGGGCGAGGTGACGATCCGCATCGCCGACGGCGAGACGTCCTACGACGGGGGCGAGGCGAACGGGGTGACCGCGGCCGACTGGCCCGATTGGCCCGGGTCGTTCACGGTCGTGCGCTGACCTCGCGTCGAATTAGCATTTCTTAGCAACCATCCCATCCGCCGTCGCCCGGGCTCCGAAGGAGGTGTGCAACCCCGACCCAGGAGGACCACCCCCGATGCGAACCCGGACCGCGATGATCTCCGTCATCGCCCTGCTGACCGCCGCGCTGGCGCTGCCGGCGACCGCCCAGGACGACCCCGGCCCCGCCGACCCGGCCCAGATCAGCGTCGTCCACGGCGTCCCCGAGGCGGTCGTCGACGTGTACGTCGACGGCGGCCTCGCCCTCGAGGACTTCGAGCCGGGGACGGTCACCGACCCGATCGAGCTGCCCGCCGGCACCTACGACCTGGCCGTCTACCTCGCCGACGCCGATCCGGCTGCTGACGACCCCGTGACCGCCGCGGAGGACGTCGAGGTGCCCGCCGGCGTCAACGCCTCCGTCGTCGCCCACCTGACCGCGGACGGGGCGCCGACCCTGAGCGTCTTCGTCAACGACACCTCGTCGGTCGACCACGAGATCGGCCGCGTCGCCGTGCGCCACACCGCCGCCGCCCCGGCCGTCGACGTGCTGGTCGACGGTGCCGCCGCCATCACCGAGCTGTCGAACCCCGACGAGACCGTCGCCGAGCTGGCGGAGGGGACCTACGAGGTCGCGGTCGTCCCGGCCGGGGGCGGCGCGGACGACGCGGTGATCGGGCCCCTCGACCTGACCGTCCCGGGTGACACCCTCACGATCGTCTACGCCGTCTACGCCCTGGAGGACGGCAGCCTGACCGCGCTGACCCAGAGCGTGCCGCTCGGCGTCGACGGCCCGCCCGCCGAGCCGACCCGCGAGATCGGCCGCGTGGCCGGTGACAGCCGCATCGACACCGCCATCGCCGTCAGCCAGCGCGCGTTCCCCGACGGCGCCGACGTGGTCTACCTCGCCCGCCAGGACGAGTCCGCCGACGCCCTCGCCGCCGGCGTGCTGACCGACGGCCCGATCATGCTGGTCCCGAACTGCGGGCAGCTCCCCGCCCAGGTCGGCGAGGAGATCGACCGGCTCGACCCCGACGAGGTGCTGGCCCTCGGTGGTGAGCTGGCGGTCTGCGACTCCCTGCTCGAGGCCGCCGCGAGCTGACCGACCGCGGCTCCGGCCGCCTCCCCACGACCGCCCGGGCATCGTGCCCGGGCGGTCGGGTCACGTCGTCTGCCAGGGCCGTGCGGCGGACAGGATCAGCTCCCGGTCCCGCGGCGAGGCGCGGTGGAGCCCCTCGTCGACCAGCACCCTGACGTGCTCCTCCAGGGGATCGAGGCGGCCGCCGGCCGACTCGAGCGACTCGCGGGCGGAGTCGAGCAGGCGGATCACCTGGGCGATCGTCGCGCCGTCCAGGTCAGAGGCGAGCAGCGGGTCGAGCGCGACCGCGACGAGGTCCTCGGGGACCAACCGGATCCGCCTGATGACGACCGTCCCGTCCCTGCGCTCGACGACCGGGTGGCCGTCGCGCATGAGGATCCTCGTGAGCAGCGCCGACAGGCTGGCGACGGCGGCGAGCGCGGTGGGCGTGTCGCGGCTCGAGTCGGTGAACGCCCGCACCGCGGTGTCGGCCAGCGCCCGGAGCCCGACGGTCGGGTCGGTGTCCATCCGGCGGACCGGCTCGACGCGGATCGCCGACCGCAGCGCCGTCAGCTCCCCCTCGTCCGGGCAGGCCTGCAGCAGCACCGTGCCGACCTCCACGTAGCTGCCGACCGCGCAGTTGAGCTCGACGCAGCGCCACCCCCGCCCCACCAGCGCGTCGTGGTCGATGCCGACGACCCAGCCGCGGCAGTCGGCGCGGAGGGAGGCGCGGGGATCCGCCTCCTCGGGGACGGGCAGCTGGCCGGGGGCGCTCCTCCGAGCGATGGTGCGGTCCACGGCGACGGCCGTGCGCTCGACCGCGTCGTCGACGACCCGGTCGCCGTGGATCGCCCGGACGCTCGCGTCGATGATGCCCGCCATCACCACCAGGGCGACCGCGGTCCAGGCGAGCACGACGAGCAGGGTGAGCACCGGGACGCCCGCGGGATCGTCCGGGCCCGGGAAGCCGAGCAGGGCGGTCGCCGCCACCCCGAACATGCCGGTCATCACCGCCGTCGCGCCCGTCTGCCACGCATCGGACAACAGGCCGGTGAGCAGTCGCGGTGCGAACCGGCTCGACGCCAGCGACACCAGCATCCCCCGCACCCAGAACACCACCGCCGTGGCGGTGACCGACGCGCCGGCGATGCCCCCGACGAGCGCCCTCACGGCCGCCAGGTCGAGGGGCAGCCCGGGCAGCCGCGACCCGGCCAGCAGCCCCTGGTCGACCTGCAGGGTGACCAGCACGAGCAGCGCGCCGCCCACGAGGCTGAGGGCCGGGAAGACCCACAGGCCCCGCTCGGCGGCGATCGCGGCCACGCGCCCGCGACGGCGGGGCCCGGGCACGGGGTCGGGCGGTCGTGCGTCGTCGGTCGGCGGCACCCCCAACCCATCCCCGACCCCGCCGCGGTCTACGCCTCGGCATCCCCGCTGACGGACACGTTGACTCCCACGGAGCGGGGGCCTACGGTCACGACTAGTCACGCCTTGTCCCTGCGTGGGTTCGTCTACCCGATCCGCTAGGGGGAAACGTGAGCACTCTCGCACCGACCGACACCGACCGCGTCAGCCTGTCGGAGCTGGTCCTCCGCCACCAGCGCACCGGCAGGCCCGAGCACCTCGAGGAGCTCCTCGAGCGCCTCGACCGGTTGCTGCGGAGCCGCGTGCGGAAGCTGATCTCGACCGAGGAGTCCTTCGAGGACTGCTACCAGGAGGCGCGGATCGCCGCGCTCGGCGCCATCGAGCGCTGGACGCCCGACGGCGGTGCCAGCGTGTCGACGTTCGTGGCCCGCAGCGTCGACGGGGCGGTCAAGCGGTACTTCCGCGACGTCACCTGGGACCTGAAGGTCACCCGCGGCCCGAAGGACCTCGCGATGCGGGTGCAGCGCTTCACCGCCTTCTTCGAGAAGGACCACGGGCGCGCCCCGACCGTGCCCGAGCTCGCCGACTTCGCCGGTCTCGGCGAGGACGAGGTCCGCACCGGCCTGGCCGCGCTCCGTGCCTACCGAGCCGACTCGATCGACCTGCGCGAGTCACCGGGCGGGCGGCTCGTGTCGGAGCAGCTCCCGGCCGTCGACCGCGGTCCCGAGCCGGAGGAGGTCATGGACGTGTACGAGGGGCTCGCCCACCTGTCCGAGGAGGTCCGCACCGTGGTGTACCGCTACTTCTTCTGCGACGAGACGCAGCTCGAGATCGCCGAGGCGATCGGCTGCTCCCAGATGCAGGTGTCCCGCCTGCTCCGGCGCGGCATCCACCGGCTGCGCTCACGGGAGGTGACCCTGACGTGACCCGACCCCGGCTCCTCTGCCTGCCACCCCGCAGCCTGCACGTCGACCGGCTGGACCGCGTCGCCGCCGTCATCCGGCACCCGGGCGGCGACGCGCCCTCCCTCGACCTCGACTGGATCGACCGCCAGCGCGGCCGCGTGGACGTGGTCCACGCGCACCTCGGCGGCCGGAGCGCCGCCGACACCCCGCTGGGGGCGGTGCTCGAGGGCTTCCGCCGCGACGGGGTGGCGGTCGTCGCGACCGTGCACGACGTGGACCTGGCCGAACCCGGCGCCGCGGACGCACTCGGTGCGGTCGTGGATCTCGCCCACCAGGTCGTCACCCACACCCGCGGAGCCGCCGACGAGCTGGCCGAGCGGATCGGCACCCGACCCCTGGTGATCCCCCACGGACCGGTGCTGAGCGGCGCCGCGCTGCACCGCGCCCGGCGGCAGCGCGCCACGACCCCGAGCGGCCGGCACCTGCTGTGCCACGTCGGCCGCCTGGGGGACCAGCTCGACTGGCGGACGGCCATCCGTGCCGCCGTCCGGGCTCGCGCCCGCCTGCGGGTCCTGGTCCACGAGAGCCGCCAGGCGAGGCTCAGGCAGTGGTCGGTCGACACCGAGGTGCTCGACATCCGCCCGTACGACGCGTTGCGCACCCCCGAGGTGGTTGACGAGCTGGTCCGCTGTCGGGCGCTGGTGCTGCCCTACCGGCGGGTCACGCACTCGAGCCTGCTCGAGCTGGCGGCGGACGTCGGCGTCCCGGTCCTCGCCCCGCCCGTCGGCGTCCTCGCCGACCAGCACCCGGTGGCCACGATCCCGCTCGGCGGTGACGGGCTCGACGTCGCGGCGCTGGAGGCGATGCTCGCGAACCCGCCGGACCACCGCCGCCTCGTGTCGAGCGCGCAGGACCGCGAGCGCGTCCAGCAGGCGTTCGAGGTGGGCCACGCCCGGCTCTACGAGTCCGTCGTCACCCGCGTCGGGCTGCCGCGCATCGAGCTGCGGCTGCCCGACGCACCGGCACCGCCCCGGCGGGCCGCCCACCGCGTGCGGACGCTCGAGGTCCGCTGATGCGGGGTGGCCGATCGGCCGGGGCGGTCCCGGTTTGCGCCGTCGGGTCGGGGTAGGGCGTCAGCAGCAGGTCGACGACTTGGAGCGACCGATGGGTGAACGACTCGGGGGCGCACCGGCCCCGCCACCCCGCGAGGACCAGCGGGCAGGGGTGGCGTGATGGACGGGTCCATCCTCCTCGTCGTCGGCGGGATCGTGCTGCTCGCGATCATCGTCACCGCCGCGGTGGCCAGCAGGACCCCGCGGGGGAGCGGTGGCGCCCCCGGCGAGGTCGTGGCCGACCGCCCGCTGACGGGGGGAACGGGCTCGTCCTGGGACGTCGACCGCTCCCACGCCGGACCTGCGGAGGACCGGCCCGGTGGGCCCGACGCCGAGGCGATGGACCCCGAGGGAACCGCCGACGAGCGCACCGACGGGCCTCGTTGACCGGACGGCTGACCGCACGTGATCACGCAGCCGGTGGGCGTGCGCCACGGCTGCGCGGGATAGGGCGCACACATGTCGCTGACCGATGCGCCCCCCACCACGGACCTGGCCGCCCGCGTGCCGGCCGAGGCCCTGGTCGACGCCCTGCGGCGCCTCCGCAGCCCGGTGGCCGATGCCGCAGCCGCCATCGACCGGGTCCGCCGCCTCCGCCCCCACGCCGATGGCCTGCCCCGACCGGGGGTCGGGCGGACCGACGAGCGCTGGGCCGTGCTGGTCGAGGCCGGTGCGGGTGACCTGTCCGTCGCCCGCCTGCTGGAGGGTCACCTCGACGCTCGCGCGATCCTCGACGAGGCCGATGTCGAGGCGCCGGACGCGGTCCTGGGGGTCTGGGCGGCCGATCCGCCGCACGGCCGCGTGGAGGCCCGACGGTCCCCGGACGGCACCTGGCGGCTCCGCGGCGCGAAGCGGTTCTGCTCGGGTGCCTCGGTCGTCGACGCCGCGCTCGTCACCGCCCACGCGCCGGACGGCTACCGCCTGTTCCTCGTCGACGCCGGGGGGTGGCGGGCCGACGGCAGCTGGGTCCCGGCGGGCATGGCGGCCAGCGACACCGTCGACGCCGTCCTCGAGGACGCGCCGGCCGAACCCGTCGGACCGCCCCGCTGGTACCTGGACCGGCCAGGCTTCGCCCACGGCGGCGTCGGCGTGGCGGCGGTCTGGCACGGCGCGGCCGTCGGCACCCGCGATGCCGTCCGCGAGCGGCTCGACGCGGACGACGACCCGGTCCGCCTCGCGGCCCTCGGGGCCATCGAGGTGGAGGTCGGCGTCGTCGGCGCGCTCCTCGCCGCCACCGCACGGGACATCGACGCCGATCCCGGTGCGGACCACCGCGAGCTCGCCCACCGCATCCGGGCCGCGGCGGCCCGCGCCGCGGACCGGGTGCTCGACCTCGCCCGCGACTCGGTGGGGGCGGGCCTGGCGCTGGGGGACCCGCTGCACGTCCGGCGGGCCGCCGACCTGCCCGTCTACCTCGTCCAGCACCACGGGACCCGCGACCTCGCGGCGCTGGGGCGCATCGTCTCCGGGGGCGGCCGTGGCTGACGTCGCACCCGCCCGCCCGGACCTGACCGGCAGCGGGACGCCGGAGGCGGAGTGGACCCCGTGGTTGGACGTCGAGCCGCTGCCGGCGGCTGACTGGGGCTCGCCGCGCCGACTCGTCGTCGTCGCACCCCACCCCGACGACGAGGTCCTCGCCCTCGGCGGCAGCGTGGCGATGCTCCGCCGAGACGGCTGGGACGTCGGGGTCGTCGCCGTCACCGACGGGGAGGCCTCCCACCCCGGCTCCACCCGGGTCGACCGCGCGTCCCTCGCCGCGACGCGGCGTGAGGAGTCGATCGCGGCCCTGGCCGAGATCGGGGTGCCGGCCACGGCGATCGACCGGCTCGGGCTGCCCGACGGCGGGGTCGCCGACCACGAGCACGCCCTCGCGGACGCCCTCGTCGAGCGCCTCGGGCCGGATGACCTCGTGGCCGTGCCGCACCGCCGCGACGGCCACCCCGACCACGAGGCCGCCGCGCGAGCCGGCCTGCGGGCCGTCGAGGCGGTGGGCGCCGACGTCGTCGAGTACCCCGTCTGGCTGTGGCACTGGACCGCGCCGGGCTCCCCGCTGTGGACCAGCGCGCGCCTGCACCGGCTGGACCCCGCCGCGCAGCTCGCGAAGGCCCGCGCGATCAGCGCCTTCGCCAGCCAGATCCACCCCCACGGCCCCGATCCCGCCGACCAGCCGATCCTGCCGGCCGCCATCCTGGCCCGCTTCCAGCGGACCGTCGAGGTCGTGCTCTGATGCCGCGCATCGACCCGTCCTGGTTCGTCGCGCGCTACGACGAGGACCCCGATCCGTGGGACTTCGCCACCAGCGACTACGAGGCCGACAAGTACGCCGCCACCGTGGGCGTCCTCGGCGACCGGCGCTACCGCTCGGCGTTCGAGGCGGGGTGCGCCATCGGCGTGCTCACGACCCTCCTCGCGGCGCGCTGCGAGGCGCTCCTCGCCGTCGATGCGGTCCCGGCGGCCGTGGCGCAGGCCCGCGAGCGCACCCGCGACCTGCCCCACGTCCGCATCGAGCGGGCCACCCTGCCCGAGGGCTGGCCGGCCGGTCCGTTCGACCTGGTCGTCATCTCCGAGATCGCCTACTACTTCGACGACGCGGGCCTGGACGACCTGCTCGACGCGGCGACGAGGTCCCTCGAGCCCGGCGGTGACCTCGTGGCCTGCCACTGGACCGGCGAGACGGACTACCCGCTGACCGCCGAGGCGGTGCACGACCGCATGGCCGCCCACCCGGCCCTCGACCTGCGCGAGCGCACCGCCGCCCCCGGGTACGAGCTCGCCGTGCTCCGCCGGACATCGCCGTGAACGCCCACCCCCGCGAGGTCGCCGTCGTCGTCCCGGTGCACGACGAGGAGGACCTGCTCGACCGCTGCCTCCGCTCCGTCGCGCGCGCCGCCGCGCCGGTGCGGCGGGCGGGCACGACCGTGCGCGTCGTGACCGTGCTCGACGACTGCCGTGATGCGAGCGGTGACATCGCGACCCGTCTGGCCGCCGCCGACGACGTGGTCATCGAGGTCGACGCGCGGCGGGTCGGCCGTGCGCGGCAGGCCGGGGCCCGCGCGGCGCTCGAGCGTGCGCGAGCACACCCGTGGCTGGTGTTCTGCGACGCCGACAGCGCGGTGCCCCGCTGCTGGCTGGTCGACCACCTGCGCGTGGCCGGCGAGGGGGCGCACGTGGTCGCCGGCGGGATCGAGTTGATCGACGCCCACCTCCGCCCACCCGCCGTGGCCCACGCCTGGCGGCAGCGACCGTCCCGCGGCCCGGAGGTCTACGGCACGAACCTGGCGATCCGCGCCGATGCCCTCGCCGAGGCGGGCGGCGTCCCCGACCTGGCTGTCGGCGAGGACCAGGCCCTCTGGGACGTGCTCGGCCTCACCGGCCGTCCGCGGGCGCACCGGCCCGGGTTGACGGTGCGCACCAGCGCGCGGGTGCGCGCGCGGGCACCCGGCGGCTTCCACGGCTACCTCGGCGGTCTGCAGCGCGGCGGACCGGCGCCGCCCGCCCGGTGCACGGCGTCGTGAGCAGGACCCGACTCCTGACGCACGCCCCCCTGGGCACGGATCGACTCCGGTCACACGCCCCTCAGGGCACGGATCGACTCCGGAGACGGGGTGCGCGGGGACCGGGTCGACAGATCCGTGGGCGTCGTCCCTGCTCAGCGGCCTGCGCCGCGCTGGCGCGGAGTCGATCGGTGGGAGCGCGGAGTCGATCCGTGCGGTCGGCGGGTCACGGCACGGCCGCCCGGCCGGTTGTGGTGTGCCACCGCCCCGGGGTGGGGTGACCGCGTGAGCGCCGCCGACCAGCCGCACGTCCAGCCCCCCGGTGCACGAGAGCTGGGGCTCGGTGTGGCGCGCGCGGTCGCCGGCGCGCTGATCCTCGGGCTCCCGCTGCTGATGACGCTCGAGATGTGGGATCTGGCGCTGACCCTGTCGCCGTGGCGCCTCGTCGTGTTCGTCGCCCTCGCACTGCCCGCCCTGGTGGTGCTGGTCCGCTACCTCGGCTTCCGCGACGAGCGCGGCCTGCCGCTCCGCGACGTGATCGCGGACGCGCTGGTCGCCTACGGGGTCGGCGCCCTCACGTCGGTGGTGGTGCTGACCCTCCTCGGGGTGACCGACAGCGCGCGGACGCCGGCGGAGTGGCTGGCCCTCGTCGCCGTCCAGTCCGTCCCGACCAGCGTCGGCGCCGCCATCGCCCGCAGCCACTTCGTGCACGGGCCGGGGGCCTCGGGCGGCACCACCGGGTACGGCTACGAGGTGCTGCTGATGGCCGTCGGCGCCCTCAGCCTGAACGTCTCGATCGCGCCGACCGAGGAGGTCGTCCTGATCGCCGCTCGGGTGGCCGATCCGCGCGCGCTGGTCCTGATGGCCGCATCGTTGGCGGGCATGCACGCCGTGGTCTACCTGCTGGGCTTCGCCGGCCAGCACCGCGCCGACGCCCCGGGCTGGTCGACGTTCGTCGGCTACACCGTGGTGGGCTACGCGGTCGCCTGCGCGATCAGCGCCTACCTGCTGTGGGTGTTCGGGCGGACCGACGCCGTCCCCCTCAGCACGGTCGTCCTGCAGGTCGTCGTCCTCGCCGTCCCCGGCTCCCTCGGCGCGGCCGCCGCCCGGGTGATCCTGTGACCACGAGCTGGCGAGTGGTCGCAGATAGGCCGGAGGAGGTCGGGCGGTGAGCACGGGCGACGCCGAGGAGGTGTCGGGCACCGACCGCGACCCGGTCCGCTTCGACGCCGGCACCCCGCCGCTCGAGTGGGCGATGGCGGGCGTCGGGCTCGTGATCGTGCTCGTGGTGCTCGCCGGCCTGGTCGTGACGGCCCTGACGCGGGGGGACGAGCCGCCCGCGTTCACCGCGTCGGTGGTCGAGGTAGTGCCGGCCGGTGACGGGCACCTCGTCCTCGTGGAGGTGCGCAACACCGGCGGGAGGGCGGGGGCCGCCGTGCAGGTCGAGGGGCACGTCTCGGGCGACCCCGGGTCGACGGTGTCCGCCGAGATCGACTACGTCACCGCCGGGGGCACCGGCACCGTCGGGCTGGTGTTCGACGGGTCGCCGGCCCGCGAGCAGGTCGAGGTCGGCGTGGTCGGCTGGCACGAGCCCTGACGGAGAACCGGTTTGCGGCGGGCCCGGGCGCGCGAGGGAGTCGTTGACCTCCCGCCGACGGTCTGCCTATCGTCGCGCGGACGCCGACGAGGAGCGCGCGTGCGACCGCCATGTGAGACACGGCCCCGTCCCGGGACCGCGCCGAGGTGATCCCACACGTCCTCGCCACCCTGTTGCCGGCCGGCCCGGTCGCGCGGGGCATGGAGGACCTGTGGTGGTGGATGCTGTGGCTCGGCACCGCGGCCTTCGTCGTGTTCGCCGTGGCGCTGGCGCTCGCCCTCCGCCGCCGCGGCGAGGCCGATGACGAGGGCGTCCCGCTCGACGACGGGCGGCGCAGCGGTCGGGTCTGGCTGGTGGGGGCCGGCGTCGTCCAGCCGGCGGTGCTGATCGGCATCACCTTCGCGTTGACGCTGGTCGGCATGCAGGCCCTCCCCGAGGCCGAGGAGGGGGACCTGGTCATCGAGGTGATCGGGCACCAGTGGTGGTTCGAGGTGCGCTACCCCGAGGCCGGTGTGACCACCGCGAACGAGGTCCACCTGCCCGTCGGGGAGCGCGTCGAGTTCCGCCTGTCGTCCGCCGACGTGATCCACAGCTTCTGGATCCCGCAGCTCGCCGGCAAGATCGACATGTTGCCCGACGGGCCGACCTCGCTGGTCGTCATCGCCGACGAGCCCGGTGAGTACCCCGGCCAGTGCGCGGAGTTCTGCGGTCTGCAGCACGCCCGGATGGGCCTCGTCGCCCGTGCGGAGCCGCGGGAGGACTTCGACGCCTGGCTGGCGGCCCAGGCCGAGCCGGCAGCCCCGCCGCAGGGCGCGACCGCCCAGCGCGGCCAGGACGTGCTGCGGGGCTCCAACTGCGTCGAGTGCCACACGATCCGCGGCGTCGACGGGGTCGACGGCGACCGCGGCCCCGACCTGACGCACCTCGCGAGCCGCGACACGATCGCGGCGAGGACCCTGGCGAACGAGCCGGCGCTCCTGCGGGACTGGATCCACGACCCCGACGCGTTCAAGGAGGGCGTCGACATGCCGTCGAGCCCGCTGTCCGACGACGACCTCGACGCGCTCGTCGCCTACCTGGAGGGGTTGGAGTAGGTGGCAGACGACGACCGCGCCGACGACGCGCGCCGGACCGCCAGCTCCCCCGCGGCGGCGGAGCCGGAGACGCACGAGACCCTCGACCGGCTGTGGGCCGACCCACCGGGGCTGATCGGGCGGATCAAGTCGGTCCAGAACGACGTCATCGGCCTGCGGCTGATGGGCACCGGCTTCTTCTTCCTGCTGCTGGGCGGCAGCTTCGACTCGCTGCTCATGCGCGTGCAGCTGGCCTGGCCCGAGCTCGACCTGATCAGCCCCCAGCTCTACAACGAGCTGTTCACCAACCACGGGTCGGTGACCATGTTCCTGGTCATCCTCCCGATCTTCGAGGGGTTCGCCATCATGGTGCTGCCCCTGATCCTCGGGTCGCGGGAGATGCCGTTCCCGCGCCTGGGCGCGTTCGCGTACTACACGTTCCTGATGGGCGGGCTGCTGTACTACTCGAGCACGCTCTTCCAGCTGGTGCCCGACGCCGGCTGGTTCGCGTACACGCCCCTCAGCTTGCTCGAGTACTCCCCCGACAAGGCCCTCGACTTCTGGGTGCTCGGCCTCGGCGTCGCCGAGGTCGGGGCGATCGCCGCCGGGATGGAGATCGTGATCGGCGTGCTCAAGATGCGCGCACCGGGCATGACCCTCACCCGGATCCCCCTCTACGCCTGGGCGATGCTGATCACGTCGGTGATGATCCTCTTCGCCTTCACGCCGCTGATCGTCGGCAGCCTGATGCTCGAGCTCGACCGGGGGTTCGACTTCAACTTCTTCGACCCCGAGCAGGGCGGCTCGTCGCTGCTGTGGCAGCACCTCTTCTGGATCTTCGGCCACCCCGAGGTGTACATCCAGTTCCTCCCGGCGACCGGCATCGTGTCGATGGTCCTGCCGGTGATGGTCCGCCGACGCATCGTCGGCTACGGGTGGCTGGTCGGCGCGATGGTGGCCATCGCGGTCCTCTCCTTCGGGCTCTGGGCCCACCACATGTTCGCCACCGGCCTGCCGCCGATCGTGCTGGCCTTCTTCGCGGCCGCCAGCATGGTCATCGGCATCCCGGCGGCGGTGCAGATCTACGCGTGGGTCGCCACGATCTGGCAGGGCCGGCCGCGCTGGAACACGCCGTTCCTGTTCGTCGTCGGGTTCCTCGTGATCTTCGTCATCGGCGGGATCACGGGGATCATGGTGGCCGCGGTGCCCTTCGACCTGCAGGCCCACGACACCTACTTCGTGGTCGGCCACCTGCACTACGTGCTGATCGGCGGCGTGGCGTTCCCGATCTTCGCCGGCGTCTACTACTGGTTCCCCAAGTTCACCGGCAAGGTGCTGGGGGAGCGGCTCGGGCGGTGGAACTTCTGGCTGCTCTTCGTCGGCGTGAACGTCGCGTTCTTCCCGATGCACGTGGCCGGGCTGCTCGGCATGCCGCGGCGGGTCTACACCTACCCCGAGGGCACCGGCTGGGACATCTACAACCTGATCTCCACCATCGGGGTGTTCATCATCGTCCCCGGCATCGGCCTGTTCATCCTCAACGTCTGGCGCAGCTACCGCCACGGCGAGGAGGCCGGACCCAACCCCTGGGGAGCGGACACCCTCGAGTGGGCGGTCCCCTCCCCCCCGAGCGAGCACGGCTGGTCCGTCGCGCCGATCGTGCACAGCCGCCACCCGCTGTGGGACCAGGACGACCTGCACGAGGGCGACACCGCGACCGAGGGGCTGGTCCAGGGCATGGCGCGCTGGCCCCTCCGGTGGCGTGCTGCCCTGATCGTCGGCACCGCGGACGGCAGGCCCGTCGAGATCTTCCGGGTGGCCGACCCGTCGATCTGGCCCCTCATCGCCGCCTTCGGCACGCTCGGGATCTTCACCGCCGAGCTGACCGGCATCCGCTGGGCCGTGGTGCCGTCGGTCCTCACCATCGTCGTGGCGGTGATCGCCTGGAACCGCCCGGTCCCCGCCCCCATGACCGAGGAGGAGGAGATCGCCTTCGAGACCGAGCACGGCGTGCCCGTCCGCGCCGGCGGCAGCGTCGTCGTGGCCAGCTGGGGCACGGCCGTCGCCGCGCTGTTCGTCGGCATCGCGTTCACCAGCTTCCTCCTCGGCTACTTCTACCTGCGCCTCGACGCGCCGGCGTGGCCCCCGACCGGCCTGCCACGTCCCGACCTGCTTGTGGCCGCAGCCACGTCGGCCCTGGCCGTGGCCGGCGGCCTGGCCATGCACCGCGGCCTGCGGCGCATCCGCGTCGGCGACCAGGCCGGTCTGCGCACCGGCGTGGCGGTCGCACTCGGTCTCGGCGCCGCCGCCGTCGCCCTGCTGTGCATCGACCTCGCCGGCCAGCCCTTCGGGCCGAGCGACCACGCGTACGGGTCGATCGTCTTCTCCCTGGGCGGCTTCGTCGTCACCGTCGCCGCCGGGACGCTGATCGCCTGCGCGATGACGCTGGTCTGGTCGCTGCGGGGGCACTACTCCGAGCGCCGCCACGCCCACGTCGTGAACGTCACGCGGTTCTACGGCGTGATGGTCGTCGTGTGGCTGATCGGGATCGGCACCGACTACCTCGGGCCGTACCTGACATGAGTGACCTGACATGAGCGGACCCCTGCCCGAGCCCGAGGTGGTGACCCCCACCTCCCGCCCCGTCTGGATCGCGCTGCTGGCCGGGCCGTCGTTGTGGTGGGGGCACTTCATGGCGGTGTACCTGCTCGCCGAGGTGGTGTGCGAGGTCGGTGCGGCCGGACCGGCGTGGCTCGGGCTCACGGCCTTCGGGTGGGCGGTCGTCGCCGCCACGGCCGGGGCGCTCGTCGCGACGGGGGTCGCCGCGCGGAGGACCTGGACGTACCGGCCGGAGGTGGAGCCGAGCATCGACGTGCTCCTGCTCGTCGGCATCGGCCTCGACGGCCTGTTCGCGCTGGCGATCATCGCGACCGCCGCGCCGGTGCTGTGGCTGCGGCCGTGCTGACCAGCCCTTCTGCCGTCTGGACGGCGTGGTCCGTCGACCCGCTCGTCGTCGTCGGCCTCCTGGCCGCGGGAGGCGCGTACGCGCGCGGTCTGTCCGGGCGTCGCCGACGTCCGCCCCGGTGGCGCTCCGCCGCGGTCGCCGTCGGGCTCGCGGCGGGGTTCGTCGCGCGGGTGTCCCCGCTCGAGGCCATGTCCGGCGCGCTCGCGTCGGCGCACATGGTCCAGCACGTGCTGCTCGTCGGGGTCGCCGCCCCCGCGTTCGCGCTCAGCCGGCCGGGGGTGGTGCTGGTCCGGGGCAGCCCGCCGGCGCTGCGCCGGGGGGTCACCGCGGTGCGGGTCCGGCTGCGCTTGGGCACCCCGCGGGTGCGGGCGGTGCTGCGGCCCGCCGTGGCGTGGCTCCTCTACGTGGGTGCGCTGTGGACCTGGCACGCCGCGTGGCTGTACGACGCGGCCCTCCGCCACGAGGTCGTCCACGTCCTCGAGCACGTCAGCTTCTTCGGCACGGCCCTGGTGTTCTGGTCCGTCGCGGTCGGCGTCCGCGGCCGCCACCGGGTCGATCGGGGGCAGGGCATGTTCCTCGTGTTCGCCGCCGCCCTCCCCACGATCCTCTTGTCGGCGCTGATGGTCTTCGCCTCCGCGCCCTGGTACGAGGGGTACGCCACGACGACGGCGGCCTGGGGGCTCAGCCACCTCGCCGACCAGAAGCTGGCCGGGGTGATCATGTGGGTGCCGGCCAGCGCCATCCACGTCGGCGCGGTCCTGTCGCTGCTGGCGGCCTGGATGCGCGAGACCGACCGCGCCGCGGCACCCGCGGCGCCGGCGATGCCCCGCGGCCCCGTCGATGTGTCGGAAGGCCCGTCAACCTGACGGGCTTACCGACACACCGTGCCGGTCACGACTGCGTGCCGGTCACGACTGCACGGCCGCGCCGACGGTCAGGTCGTGTAGGACCCCGAGGTCACGTCGCCGCCGTGGCCGGTCCAGTCGGTGTGGAGGAACTCCCCGCGCGGCCGGTCGACCCGCTCGTAGGTGTGGGCCCCGAAGTAGTCGCGCTGGGCCTGGATCAGGTTCGCCGGCGTGCGGGCCGAGCGGATCCCGTCGTAGAACGCGAGCGCGGACGCGTACGCCGGCAGGGGGATCCCCGCGGCGACGCCGGCGGTGACCACCCGACGCCAGCCGTCCTGCGCGGCGGCGAGCGCCTGGGTGAAGGTGTCGGCCAGCATGAGGTTGGACAGCGACGGGTCGTCGTCGAAGGCGGCCGTGATGTCGTCGAGGAACACGGCGCGGATGATGCAGCCCTCCCGCCACAGGCTCGCGATGCGGCCGAGGTCGAGGTCCCAGCCGTGCGCGTCGCTCGCGTCCGCGAGCAGCATGAAGCCCTGGGCGTAGGAGACGATCTTCGAGGCGTACAGGGCATCGCGGAGGTCGTCCAGGTCGAGCGCGGAGGCGTCCAGGTCGCGGTGCGGTCCGGCGAGGACCTCCGCGGCCTCCTGCCGCCGGTCCACGAGGGCCGACACGACGCGGGCGAACACGGCCTCGGAGACGAGCGTCAGCGGTTGGCCGGCGTCGAGCGCCGCGATCGCCGTCCACTTGCCGGTGCCCTTCTGCCCGGCCGCGTCGAGGATCACGTCGATCGTCGCCTCGCCGGTGTCGGGGTCGGTGTGGGCGAGGATGTCGGCGGTGATCTCGATCAGGAAGCTGTCGAGCACGCCGTCGTCCCAGGTCCGGAACGTCGCCGCCATGTCGGCGTTGGACATGCCGGCGCACCGCATCAGGTCGTAGGCCTCGGCGATCACCTGCATGTCGCCGTACTCGATGCCGTTGTGGACCATCTTCACGAAGTGGCCGGCACCGCCGGGTCCCACCCAGTCGCAGCACGGGCGGCCGTCGGGTGCGTCGGCGGCGATGGACTGGAGGATGTCGCGGACGAGCGGCCACGCCGTCACGTCACCGCCGGGCATGATCGACGGACCGGTGCGCGCCCCCTCCTCACCCCCGCTGACCCCCGCGCCGACGAAGTGGATGCCCTGGTCGGCGAGCGCCTCGGTCCGCCGGATCGAGTCGGTGTAGAGGGAGTTGCCCCCGTCGATGATCACGTCGCCCTCGTCGAGGAGGGGCGCGACCTGGTCGATGACGGTGTCGACGACGTCACCGGCCTTGACCATCAGCATGACCTTGCGGGGCCGCTCGAGGGCGGCGACGAGCCCCTCCACGTCGTCGTGGCCGGTGATCGACTTCCCGGCGGCGGGACCGTCGAGGAACGCCCGGGTCACCTCCGCGCTCCTGTTGTGCACCGCCACGTCGAACCCGTGGTCGGCCATGTTCAGCACGAGGTTCTGGCCCATGACGGCCAGCCCGATCAACCCGATGTCAGCAGCCATGGGGAGGAGTCTCGCCCATCCGGCGACGTCGTGCGCAGCGCGTCCACGAGCGCGTCGCGGAGCGGGTGGCGCCGACCCCGCTGCCGCGCGTCATCGCACCTCGCGACGATCGTGGTGGAGGGCGGCGAGTCCTCGATGGGTACTGCCCGCACGTCGTGGCGGGCGTGCAGCTCGGCCAGAGGCGGCGATCACCCCCACCGCCTGGCCGGCGGCGACGTACTCGAGCTTCTCCTCGAGGGTGTGCACCACCGGTCCCCACCTGGCCGACGAGCCGTCGGGTCGCGGGTCGAGGTTCCAGAAGGCGTCCCACCGCCGCGCCTGGGGACCCTCGTGGCGCAGCATCGGCTCGTCGGCGAGGTCGTCGATCGACACCGCGTCGCGGCCCGCGAGCCGGTGGTCGGCGGCGACGACGCTACTCCCGGCGATGCCGTCCGCGAATCGATCTGCGATGACCGGCATGGATGCGCGCCCCGACCGCCGGGATCATGACCCGCATGCGACGCACCACCATCGGAGACCTGACCACCTCGGCCCTCGGGCTCGGCTGCATGGGCATGACGTTCGCCTACAAGGACACTGCGTCCCTCCGGGGCGACGGCGCCGAGCGCGACCGGAGCCTCGCCACCCTCGACGCCGCGCTGGACGCCGGCATCACCCTGCTCGACTCCGCCGACATCTACGGCCCCCGGACCAACGAGGAGCTGCTGGGCGGCTGGCTCGCCGAGCACCGCGGTGCCGTCGAGGTCGCCACGAAGTTCGGGGGCTTCTCCCTCGAGGTCCAGGGCCGCGCCCCCGACGGCCGACCGGACTACGCCAAGCGGGCCTGCGACGCGTCCCTCGCCCGGCTCGGCATCGACGTCATCGACCTCTACTACCTCCACCGCGTCGACCCGCAGGTCCCCATCGAGGAGACCGTGGGCGCGATGGCAGAGCTCGTGCAGGCCGGCAAGGTCCGCCACATCGGCCTGTCCGAGGCCAGCGCCGCGACGATCCGGCGAGCCCACGCCACCCACCCGATCACCGCGGTCCAGACCGAGTACTCGCTGTGGACCCGCGACATCGAGGAGGAGGTCCTCCCGACCCTCCGCGAGCTCGGCATCGGCCTGGTCGCCTACTCGCCCCTCGGCCGCGGGTTCCTGACCGGTGCGATCACCCGCCCGGAGGACCTGGCCGAGGACGACTGGCGCCGCCACAACCCGCGCTTCCAGGGCGAGAACCTCGAGCGGAACCTGCAGCTCGTCGACGGCGTGACCGCGATGGCGGACGACAAGGGCGTGACGCCCGCCCAGCTCGCCCTCGCCTGGGTGCTCGCCCAGGGCCGGGTCCACGACCACCCGATCGTGCCGATCCCCGGCACCACCCGGCCCGAACGGATCGCGGAGAACGTCGCCGCCCTCGACGTCGAGCTGACCGACGACGACCTGGCCGCCCTCGACCGCATCGCGCCGATCGGCATCGCCGCCGGCGACCGGTACCCCGCCGACTCGATGGCCGTCCTGGACGGCTGAGGTCCCTCGACCCCGGGGGAGGGGCGGGGCCGGCTCAGGCGACCGCGAGGTCGCCGGCGGCGCTGACCAGCGCGGCGGTCAGCTCGCCGCGGCGCCGGGCGAAGACGTCCGACGACGCGGAGACGGCGACGGCCCACCAGGTGTGGGGCTCGCCGCCGGGGTCGGCCTCCGGGCGACCGGCCGGATCGACCAGCGCGGCGGCGCAGGAGACGTCGCCGCTGAACTGGCCCTCCTCCACGAAGACGCCGTCGACGGGCAGGGCCAGCTCGTGGCTGAGCTCGTCGAGGTCGATCACGGTCCCGCGGGTGAAGCGTGGCAGGCCCTGGGCGACGAGGTAGGCGTCCCGCGCGGCGCGGGGCAACCGGGACAGCAGCGCCTTGCCGAGCGCCGTCGCGTGGGCGGCCTCGTCGAAGCCGGGGATGAGGTCCTCGAGGTGGGGTGAGCCGGGCCCCTCCACCGCGGACGTGATCGCGACCCGACCCTCCACGAACCGGGCCAGGTAGACGCTGTGGCCGATCCCCTCGGCGAGGTGGCGGAGCACCCGGGCGACGGGTGCCGGGGCGTCCAGGGCCGTCCGCAGGTCCGCGAAGCGGTCGGCGATCGACAGGCCCAGCGCGTAGTCGCCCTCGGCGGTGCGGGCCAGGTAGTCCTCGTAGGCGAGGGTGCGGAGCAGGTGGTAGGTCGTCGACAGCTTGAGCCCGGCCCGGTGGGCGATGACCTTCGGCGCGACGCCCTCGGGGTGCTGGCCGACCACCTCGAGGATCCGGAGCGCCCGGGAGACGCTCTGGATCAGATCGGATGGGGCGTCCACCACGGCTCGTGCCCTCCTCCGGCGTCGTCCCCCGGCTCGTGGGGGCCGACCGGTGCCGGCGTGCGGCTCACGATAGGACCGCGTTCGCCATCTGAAAACGGTCCCCTTGCCGGCGGCGACCCCGGCCCCTTGGGTGGGCCCATGCGCGACGACCCGTCCGACCCCGCGACCGAGGTGGGCCGCGCGGTCCACACCGCCCTGACCGCCGTCATCGACCCCTGCTGCAAGGACCGCGGCATCAGCGTGGTGGACATGGGACTCGTCTCCGACGTCACCGTCGACGCGACCGGCCACGCCCGGGTCGAGATCGTGCTGACCAGCGGGTGGTGCCCCTTCCAGGTCGACCTGACCGAGGAGATCACCGCCGCCGCGGAGCAGGTCGCGGGGGTCGGCTCGGCCGAGGTCGCGATCACCCTGGACCAGGTCTGGTCGCCGGATCGGATGGCACCCGCCGCCCGGCGGTCCCTCCGCCTGCTGCCCGACCCCGGCGAGGTGGCCGACCGCGACGCGTACCTGTCCGGCCATCCCGCTGCCCGCCCCCTCCCCATCGCCACCGCCAGAGGAGCTGCGCCATGATCCGTGATGCCTTCGTGTTCGACGGGGTGGCCCACCCCTTCAACGCCAACCCCAAGAACGCGCTCGGGCCCGGCGGCGAGTCGTTCATCAACCACCTCTACGCCTTCCACGCCACCCTCACCCCCGACGACCAGACGGTCCTCCCCGCCGAGGAGTGGCTGAAGCAGTGGGACATCGGCGAGATCCGCGAGATGGTCTTCGAGCAGTCCGACACCGACATGCTCGTGTCGATGCCGTTGCCGCTCACCGACCTCTTCCACGACGGCCTGTCGCCCTGGCGGGAGTGCGCCGAGCTCGCCCAGCGCGACCCCGAGCGGATCGTCTTCTGGGGCACCGTCAACCCGATGGAGGGGCGCAAGGCCCTCGACGAGATGGAGATCCAGGTCAACGAGTTCGGCGCGAAGGCGTTCAAGTTCTACAACACGCGCTACGACTACGGCTCGCCCGTCCCGTGGCGGATGGACGACCCGGTCGTCGCCTTCCCGATCTTCGAGAAGGCCCTCGAGCTCGGCGTCACCCTGATCGGCGTGCACAAGGGCGTCCCGCTCGGCCCCCAGCCCGTCGAGCACACCCAGACCTGGGACATGGACGGGGCGGCGGTCAACTTCCCCGACATCGACTTCATCATCTACCACGTCGGCCTGCCGTTCCTCGACGAGGTGTGCTGGCAGCTGATCCGCCACCCGAACCTCCACGCGTCGCTGGCGGCCACGATCGACTTCATCGTCCGCAGCCCGCGGATGTTCGCCGAGATCCTCGGCAAGCTGCTGTTCTGGTGCGGTGAGGACCGGATCGTCTACGGCTCCGAGGCCCCGATCTTCCACCCGCAGTGGGCGATCGAGGCGTTCATGGACTTCGAGATCCCCCAGGACCTGGTCGAGGGGTACGGGTACCCGCAGCTGACCGACACCGCCAAGCGGAAGATCCTGGGCGAGAACCTCCTGCGCCTGCACGGCATGGACGTCGAGGAGACCAAGGCCCGCCTCGGACGGACCGGATGACGGGCGGTCAGGCCGGGCCGAGGACCGTGGTCATCAGCGCGTCGAGGTCCACGGTCCGGGGGTCGGGTCGGCGAGCCGCGCCGCGAGGTGGTCGAGCAGCCGGCGCACGTCCGCGCGGCCGGCGTGACCGTCGCGGTGGGGTGCGCCACGATCGGGGCCTACCTCGGCCAGAGCCGAGGTAGGCCCCGATCGCGCCCAACGGCGCTCGGCGCCGCGCCCGACGGCGCGCCGCCGACGGCGCGCCGCCCGGCCGGATGTCAGGTGGAGCGTTCGATCGGCATCCCCACCATGTTCCCCCACTCCGTCCACGACCCGTCGTAGTTCCGCACCCGGTCGTAGCCGAGCAGGTGGCGCAGGACGAACCACGTGTGGCTCGAGCGCTCGCCGATCCGGCAGTAGGCGATGACGTCGTCGTCGCCCGAGAGCCCGATCTCACCCTCGTAGATCGCACGCAGCTGGTCGGCGGGCAGGAAGGTCCCGTCGTCCGCCGCCGCGCGCTTCCACGGGACGTTCGCCGCGCCGGGGATGTGCCCGCCGCGCAGGGCGCCCTCCTGGGGGTAGTCGGGCATGTGGAGCTTCTCGCCGCTGAACTCCTCGGGCGACCGGACGTCGACGAGCTTGCCCTGCGATCCGATGTGGGCCTCGACGTCGCTGCGCATCGCCCGGATCGCGGCGTCGTCGCGCTCGACGACCGGGTAGTCGACGTCGCCGGCGGCGACCTCGGTCCGGTCGCGGGTCATGTCGCGCCCCTCGGCCTCCCACTTCTGGCGGCCCCCGTCGAGCAGCCGCACGTCGGGGTGGCCGAACAGCGTGAACACCCACAGGGCGTAGGCGGCCCACCAGTTCGACTTGTCCCCGTAGAACACGACCGTCGAGTCCCGGCGGATGCCCTTCTCCTGCATCAGCGCGGCGAAGCGCTCGCCGTCGACGTAGTCGCGGGTGACCGGGTCGTTCAGCTCGGTGTGCCAGTCCACCTTCACCGCGCCGGGGATGTGCCCGGTGTCGTACAGCAGGACGTCCTCGTCGCTCTCGACCACCACCACGTCGGGGTCGTCCAGGTGCTCGGCGAGCCACCCCGTGGAGACCATCACGTCGGGGTTGGCGTAGGCGGCGAACTTCTCGGTGCGGTCGGTGGGGGCGGGCATCAGGGGTCCTCTGCGTGGGGGTCGGCGGTGCGGGGATGGGTGTCGACTGCGACGCTAGGCCGTGGATCCCCCCGTGTGCACAGTGCCAACCGTGCGAGGTCACGATGCCCCTGCCCGCGAAGCTCGAAGCCATCGTCGCCGACTTCGCCTCCGCGCCCGACGAACTGCGGACCGAGCTCCTGCTCGAGATGTCCGACGAGCTGCCGCCCCTCCCCGAGGGGATGGACTCGAGCGAGATGGAGCAGGTGACGGAGTGCCAGACCCCGTTCTTCCTCGCGACGGAGGTCGACCCCGACGGGACGGTCCACCTGCACTTCGACGCGCCGCCGCAGGCGCCGACCACGCGCGGGTTCGCCGGGATCCTCCACCGGGGGTTGGAGGGCGCCACCCGTGACGAGGTCCTCGCCGTCGAGGACGACTTCGGAGACCGGCTCGGCCTGGCGCGCCTGATCTCCCCCCTCCGCATGCGCGGCATGGCCGCGATCCTCGCCCGGTTGAAGCGCCAGCTGCGGGATGGTGCCGCCGGCAGGTGAACCGACGTGCCCTCCGGGGGATGTCTAGGCTCAGCCAGCAGAGCCGATGCCGTGGAGGGCGAACGCCATGCGACAGCTGACCGGTCTGGACGCGATGTTCCTGAGCCTCGAGCGCCCCTCGACGCCCCTGCACGTCGGCAGCCTGATCATCATCGACCCGTCCGAGGCCCGGGACGGGTTCGGCTACGACGACCTGATCGAGACCTACCGGAACCGGCTGCACCTGCTGCCGCCGTTCCGCTGGCGGCTGGTCGAGACGCCGTTGGGCCTCGACCACCCGTACTGGATCGACGACCCCGACTTCGACCTCGAGTACCACGTCCGGCGCATCGCCGTGCCGCCGCCGGGCGACGAGCGGACGCTCGCGGAGATCGTCGCCCGGATCCACGCGCGGCCCCTCGACCGCTCGCGACCGCTGTGGGAGACCTACGTCATCGAGGGCCTCCCCGAGGGCCGGATCGGGATCTACTCGAAGAACCACCACGCCACGATCGACGGCGTCTCCGGCGCGGACATCCTGGGCGTGCTGCTGGACCTCGAGCCCACCCCGCCGAACCCGTCCAGTCGCCAGGACCTCGTCGGCGAGGCCGAGCCGTCGGCTGCGGCGATGCTGGCCCGGTCCGCCCGCGGGGCGATCAAGCAGCCGCTGCGCATGGGCCGGATGGTGGCGCGGGCCACCGGGGCGCTGCCGCTGCTCGGGCGGATGGCCGAGGTCGCCGCGCCCGCGCCCCTGCGCTCGCGGCTGGGGGAGGGGCTGATGGCCAAGCCGCACCTCCAGGCCCCGCCGTCGCCGTTCAACGGGGTCCTCTCGCCGCACCGCCGGTTCGCCTACGGGTCGGTGCCGCTGAAGACCGTCAAGCGGCTGAAGGACGCCCACGACTGCAAGGTGAACGACGTGGTCATGGCGCTCGTCGCCGGCGCGCTCCGGCGGTACCTCATGCGCCGCGGCGAGCTGACCGCCGACGCGCTGCAGGCGATGGTCCCGATCAGCGTCCGGACCGACGACCAGCGCGGCGAGCACGGCAACCAGGTGAACGCCCTCATCGGCGTGCTGCCGACGAACCTCCCGACCGCCGGTGAGCGGCTGGCCGCCGCCGCCCAGGCGATGGAGGTGGCCAAGAGCGGCAACGCGGTGCCCGCCTCGGTGCTGCGCGACTTCACCCAGTTCGCCACCCCGGCGCTGGCCGCCACCGCCGCCCGGACGGTCGCCCGGCTCAGCTGGGCCAACCGGGTGCGGACGCCGTTCAACCTGGTCGTGTCAAACGTGCCGGGCCCGCCGGTGCCGCTGTACCTCGCCGGCGCGCGGATGGAGGCGATCTACCCGGTCAGCGCGATCTACGACGGGATCGGGTTGAACGTCACCCTGTTCAGCTACCGCGACGAGCTCCAGTTCGGGCTGGTCGCCGACCGCGAGATGGTCCCGGACCTGTGGCGGATGATGGACGACTTCCACGCCGAGATGGCCGAGATGGAGGCGCTCCTCGACGACTGAGGGGATCCGGTCCCCCGAGATCGGACCCTGAGGCACCCCGAGGGCGGTTCAGCCAGACACCGGGGTCGCCCCGGATCCGGCGGTGCGCCCGTTGGCGCTCCGTCGGGTCATGTCCACGACCTCCGCCACCACCGTCCTCTCGCGGCCCGCACCCGGTGCGCGCCGACCTCGGCTCCGCTGGCTCGACGCCGTCCGCGCCGCCGCCCTGCTCGTCGTCGTGGCCGGCCACACGTTGCAGGCCGTCGTCCACGTGGGCCACGACGGTCAGCCGGCCCTGTCGGCCCTGCTCGACCAGACCCCCGCCTGGACCCACTGGCTGACCTGGCCGCTGCAGGTCATGCCGGCGTTCTTCGCCGTCGGCGCCTACGCCGCTGCGGCCAGCCTGGCCGAGCGCCGGATCACCGACCGCCGCGCGTGGGCGACGTGGACCGCCGGCCGGCTGCGGCGACTGATCGTCCCCGCCCTTCCGCTGCTCGCCGTGTGGGCGGCGCTGACCGTCGCCCTCCGTGGCGTCGTCGACGCGGACCTGCTGCGGATCGCCACCTCGACCGCGCTGGTGCCGCTGTGGTTCCTGGCGGTCTACGTCGTGGTGCAGGCGCTCATCCCCGTCTGGATCGCCCTGCTCGACGGCGGCCGGCGCTGGTGGGTGCTCGTGGCCGCGCTGGTCGCCACCGCGGCGGTCGTCGACCTCGCGCACCTGTCCGGTCTCCCCGCCGTCGGCTACGTGAACTTCGTGGCGGTCTGGTCGGTCCCGACGCTGCTCGGCGTCGCGGCGCAGCGCGGCCTGGTCCGCGGGTGGGACCTGCTCGTGCTGGTCGTGGCCGCCGCCGCCGGTGCGGCTGCGCTCCTCGCGTGGGCCGGCTACGAGGTCCCCGTCGTCGGTCTGACCGGTGCGGAGCGCGGCAACAACAGCCCGCCCACCCTGCTGCTCGCCGCGCACGGCACGCTGTACACCGCCGTCGTGCTGGGCCTCGCCCCCAGGGTGGAGGGGTGGGTCGGCGCCACCGCCCGCCGCCGCACCGTGCTGGCCACCGCCGCCGCCTGGTCCATGCCGCTGTACCTGTGGCACATGACCGCGATGGTCGCCCTGATCGGCGCGACGCTCGTCGGCGGGGTCCCCGGGCTGTCGGCCCTGGTCGCGGCCGATCCGCTGACCGGCACCTGGTGGGCCCTGCGCCCGGTGTGGATCGCGGTCGTCGGCGGTGCGGCGGTCGGCCTCCTGGCGGTCGTCCGTCGCCCGACCGCGGCGGTGGTCGCGTGGTCGTCACGGCGGATCGTCCCGGACGGGCCCGCCCGGGTGGCCGTCGCGGTGGCCGGGGTCACCGCCGGGATCGGCGCGATCGTGCTCGGCGGGTTCGGGGCCCTGTTCGTCCCGGCCTGGCTGCTCGCCGGGGCGGTGTGGCTGCTCCACGCCGCGCCGCGCGTGGACGTGACGGCGGAGGGGTAGACCCGCCACATGGAGATCAGCGACGCCGTCCCGTTCCTGGCCGAGCGCTCGAAGGCCGTGATCGTCACCTTGTCGGAGGGGTCCGCGGGGGACGTCCCGCACGCGACGAACGTCGTCTACGGCTTCGACGGCCGGGTGGCCCGGGTCAGCCTCACCGACGACCGGGTGAAGACCGACAACCTGCGCCGCCGACCCCTCGCGGTGCTGCACGTCGTCTCGGACGACTTCTGGTCCTACGTCGCCGCGGAGTGCGACGTCGAGCTGTCAGCGGTGTCGACCGAGCCCGGCGACGCGCCGGGCCGCGAGCTGCTCGAGCTCTACGAGTCGGTCCAGGGGCCCCACCCGGATCCCGAGGAGTTCTTCCAGGCCATGGTCGACGACCGCCGCCTGGTCGCCCGGTTGACGCCCACCCGGGTCTACGGGCAGCTGCCGCGCTGAGCTGCCCGGCCGGGCGCCCGCCGGGTCACGGCAGGTCCGCGGCGATCGTCCCGGTGACGGCCTTCTCGTCGTCGGCGTAGTCGACGTCGGCGCAGAGGGCGCCGTCCAGCCCGGTGACCGTGACCGTCCCCTCGGGGTTGAACGTCGTCAGCGAGATGGTGGCGAGGGTCCCGTCGTCGGGTGGGGTCACCGCGCCCGAGGGGACCTGGGCGGGGTCGATGTCGAAGTCGGCCGTGAAGGCGGTGTAGGCGGCACCGGCCCCGACGTCGACCGCGGCGGCGGATGTCAGCGTCGCCTCCCCGCCGGGCGTGGTCACGGTCAGGTCGGTCGTGCAGCTCGGGCTGACCGCGGCCGCGTCGTCGGCGGGCGCACCGGCTGCCGCGTCGTCGGCCGCCGCATCGTCCGCGGCCGTCTCGTCCGCGGGGTCGGGGTCGCTGCCGCCGCAGGCGCTCAGCAGGGGGTGGTCATGCGCAGCGCGGCGATGGGGCGCCGCCGGGTGAGGTCCATCATGTCGGCAGGTTACGATACGATCGTACGTAACCGCTGGGGTGGAGATCGGGCCTCGTCGAGGCCACCTACACTCACCCGCCCATGGCCCGCCCCCAGGACCCCGAGATCTCCGCGCGACTGCTGGCCGCCGCCGCCCAGCTCCGCGACGAGGTCGGCTACGACGCGGTCACGATGGAGGCCGTGGCGGCCCGCGCCGGCGTCGGCAAGCCCGCGCTCTACCGCCGTTGGCCCACCAAGGCGCAGCTGTACTTCGAGATCTCCGTCGCGATCGGCGCCCCGCCGCCGGACCCGCCTGACACCGGCACCCTGCGGGGGGACCTGCTCCCGCTCGTCCGGCTGCTGCACGACTCGATGGCCCACCTCGACCGCGACGCGGTCGGCGAGCAGGTCGGGCAGATGATCAAGGACCCGGCGTTCTCACGTGACGTCTACGAGCGGACGTTCCGCCCGATGATCGACCAGCTCATGGTGATCTGGGACCGGGCGGTCGCCCGCGGCGAGGTCCGCCGTGACCTCGACGGGTGGCAGGCGATCTCCTCCCTCGCCTCGACCATCCACTGGCGCACGATGGTCTACGGGCTCGACGTCGACGTCGAGCAGCTCGTGGACGTGCTCCTCGACGGGGTCCGCCCCCGCTGACGGCCGCTACGTCGGGGCCCGCAGACCGCCGGCGTCCAGGTGCAGGACCGTGCCGTGGAGGATGTCTGCCTCGGGGGCGAGCAGCACCTCGACGGCCCAGGCGGCCTCCTCGACGCGGGGGAGCCGGCCGAGGGGGACCTTCGCCTCGTACTCCGCCCACACGTCGGCCTCCGGCAGGCCCCGCTCGGCGGCGATCGTGGCCGCGATCCTCCGCAGGCGCGGGGTGTCCATCGGCCCGGGCACCACGGTGTGGACCGTGATCCCGTCCGCACCGTGGTTGTTCGCGATCTGCTTCACCAGGTTGATCATCCCGGCGTTGATGCCGCCTGGACCGGCCTCGTCCCGGCCGGGCTCGAGGCCGAGGGTGCCGGCAACCGCCACGAACCGTGACCCGCGTCCCATGTGGTCGCGAACCGCGTGCAGCAGCCGGACCACGCCGGCCATCTTCACCTGCGCGCCGACGGCCAGCAGGTCCGGGTCGATCGTCTCGACCGACCCCTTCACGGGCAGGCCGGCGCACAGCACGGCCATGCGCACGCGTCCCCCTAGCGCGGAGCGGATCGCCTCGACGGCGGCGTTGTCGGCGATGTCGGCGACGCAGAGCCGCACCCGGTCGGGGTGCGCGGCCGCGCGCCGGAGGTCCTCCAGCCGGTCCCGGTCGCGCGCGACCGCGAGGACCGCCAGGCCCGCGTCGACGAGCCGGTGGGTGATCGCCGAGCCGAGCGAACCGGTCGCGCCCACGACCACGGCCCACCCCCCGTCCGCGCTCACGGTCGGGCCCCAGGGTCGCGCGACCACTCCCGGGCGCGGGCCAGCAGCTGCTCGCGGAGCCCGATGGCCGGCGGCGGGTCGGGCAGGACGACGACGACCTCGCCGTCCTCCACGCGCGTGGGGTAGCGCGGCAGCCGGCCGGATCCGCCCCGGTGTGCGCCGTCGGGCAGGTCGTAGCGCCAGAAGTGGAGGGGGCACGTGAGCGCCCCGCCGAACACGCGGCCACCGGCGAGCGGGGAGTCCTTGTGCAGGCACCGGTTGGCGAACGCCACCACGTCTGAGTCCACGCGCACCACGACCGCACGACCGTCGCCGACGGCGATGCACCGGTCGGCGGGCAGGTCGGCGAGCGGGCCGACGCGGACGTCCACGCTCACGGCCGGCCGCCGCCCCGCTCCTCGGCGGCACTGGCGGCCGCCCGCTCGGCCTGCACGACCCCGAAGGGCTTGCCGCCGATGCCGTACTGGTGGGCCGCCATCTCGTTCACCACGATGCGGACGGTGCCGACGTCGGTGTCGAGCGACTCGGCGATCGCCTCGGACACCGCGGCGATCATCGCCTCGATGCGCTCCACCGGGCGGCCGGCCATCAGGTTGATCGTCACGAGCGGCATGTCAGCCCTCCTCAGCAGCGACCCGGACGGTCCCGAGCCGGTCGAACTCTGCGGTCACCACCGCGCCGGGAGTCAGGTCGACCGGCCCGGTCAGCCCGCCGGAGATCACCCACATACCCGCACGGAGCGGCTGGTCGGCCGCGCCGGCCATCCAGGCGACGGCGGCGGCCGGGTGGCCGTGGGCCGCCGCGCCCGCGGCGGTGTGGACGACCTCGTCGCCGTCGCTGACGACGACGCCGACCAGGCGGAGGTCGATGTCGTCGAGCGGGACGGGGTCGCCCAGCGCCACCCCACCGGCCGAGCTGTCGTCGGCGATGTTGTCGAGGGCCCCGAAGCGGAACCCGACGTAGCGGCTGTCGACGACCTCGAGGCACGGCGCCACCGCCTCGGTCGCGACGAGGACCGCCTCGACGTCCACCGCCCCGTCGAGATCGCGGCCGAGGAGGAACGCGATCTCCGGCTCGACCTTCGGGTGGATGAACCGGTCGAGCGCGACGACACCGTCGCGCAGCCACATCGCGTCGGTCAGCCACCCGTAGTTCGGGGACGCGACCCCCATGGCCCGGCGCATCGCGGCCGACGTGAAGCCGAGCTTGCCGCCGACGACCCGCTCGCCATCAGCTTCCCGCAACGCCATGCCGACGGCCTGCACGCGGTAGGCGGCGTCGAGGTCCCAGGCCCCCACCCGCTCGGAGAGGGGGCGGACCGGCGTCCGCCCGAGCCGGGCGCGGTGCAGCTCGGCGGCGGCCGCGTCGATGTCGAGGGTCACCGCGCGCACCGGAGCTCCACCGCGCCGATGCGGTCGAACGTCGCCCGGACGACGCTGCCCGGCCCGATCGGGACCGCGGCGGTCAGCGCCCCGGCCAGGACGGTCGTGCCGGCCGCCAGGGCGCGACCGCGGCGGTGCAGGGACCGCACGAACCAGGCGACGGCGGCCGCGGGGTGGTCGAGCACCGCCGCGCCGGCCGCCGTGGCGACCAACCGCCCGTCCACCTCGAGCACGCACCCAAGCAGCCGCAGGTCGATGCCGGCCACACCGACCGGTGCCCCGAGGGCGTAGCGGGCGGCCGAGATGTTGTCCGCCACGACCGCCGGCAGGGTGAAGCGATAGCCCGCGTAGCGGCTGTCCAGCACGTCGATGGCCGGCATGACCGCGTCGGTGGCGGCCAGGACATCGCTCGCGGTCACGTCGGGGCCGGCCAGCTCCTGTGCGACCCGGAGGGCGATCTCCGGCTCGCACCGCGGCTGGATCAGCTCGTCGCAGGCCAGCGCGGTGCCGACCTCGACCTCGGACCCCTCGAGGAGCCAGCCGTGGGCAGGCTCGTCGACGCCCATCTGCTCCTGCTTGGCGACGCTGGTCAGCCCCAGCTTGGCCGCGCGGGGCGACCGGCCGAGGAGGCCGATCAGCTCGTCCTGCAGGTCGTAGGCCGCGTCCACGGTCAGGTCATCGGCATCCGGCTCGATCGCCGTGCGGGTCCGGATGGCCTCCGCCAGACGGGCCGGGAGGGCATCCGCGCCGCTCATGCCGGCGCCCCCGCGGTCTCGCGGTCGCGGCGCAGCCCGAGGGCGACGTCGATGATCATGTCCTCCTGCCCGCCGACCATGCCGCGACGGCCGAGCTCGGCCAGGATGTCGCGGGTCGGGACGCCGTAGCGCTCGCTGGCCCGCTTCGCGTGCAGCAGGAACGAGCCGTACACCCCGGCGTAGCCGAGCATCAGCCCGTCGGCGTCGATGACCCCCATCTCGGGCCGGAGGGGCCGGACCTGCGCCTGCGCGGCGTCCATCATCGCGAAGGTGTCCACGCCGGTGGCGATGCCCGACTTGTCGCAGGTGGCGACCAGCACCTCGGTGGGGCAGTTCCCGGCGCCGGCGCCGAGGCCGGTGGTGCACCCGTCGATCTGGTCAGCGCCCTCGGCGAGCGCGCCGAGGCTGTTGGCGACCGCCAGCGACAGGTTGTTGTGCGCGTGGACGCCCACCTCGACGTCGACCCCGGCCTTGACCGCGGCGACCCGCCGCTTGAACGCGTCCACGGTCATCGCGCCCGCCGAGTCGACGACGTAGACGCAGTCGGCGCCGGCGGCCTCCATCACCTTGGCCTGCTCGACCAGCGCGTCCGGCTCGACCATGTGGGCCATCATCAGGAAGCCGACGGCCTCCATCCCGAGCTCCTTGGTCAGGGCGAGGTGCTGGACCGCGATGTCAGCCTCGGTGCAGTGCGTGGCGATCCGCGCGATGGACACGCCGAGCTCGGCGGCGCGGCGGAGGTCGTCCTTCACCCCGATGCCGGGCACGAACAGCACGGCGATCTTCGCCCGCGTGGCGGTCTCGACCGCGATCCGGACCAGGTCGGTCTCGGGGGTGTGGCTGAACCCGTAGGTGAACGACGACCCGCCCATCCCGTCGCCGTGGGTGACCTCGATCACCGGGACCCCGGCGGCATCGAGCGCGCCGACGACGCCGCGGACCTGCTCGGCGGTGAACTGGTGGCTGACGGCGTGGGAGCCGTCCCGCAGGGTCGAGTCGGTCAGCCGGAACGCCGGCGCACCGGTCACGCCGCCACCCCCGCCCCGGCACGGGCCATGGCCTCGCCGACCCGGACCGCCGCCGCGGTCATGATGTCGAGGTTGCCGGCGTACGGCGGGAAGTAGTCCCCCGCCCCCTCGACCTCGAGGAGGATGACCACCCTGGCCCCCACCTCGCCGCCCGGCGTCGCGTACCGGTCCCGCTCGTACACGGGCTCGGCCTTCAGCCGGTACCCGGGCACGTAGCCCTGCACCTCTGCGACCATCGCCACGATCGACGCGGTCACGGCCGCCTCGTCGTGGTCGTCGGGCAGCGCGCAGAACACCGTGTTGCGCATCAGGATCGGCGGTTCGGCCGGGTTCAGGACCATGATCGCCTTCCCCGTCGCGGCCCCGCCGACGGCGACCAGCGCGGCCGACGTCGTCTGCGTGAACTCGTCGATGTTCTGGCGGGTGCCCGGCCCCGCGGACCGCGACGAGACCGAGGAGACGATCTCGGCGTACGGCACGTCCACCACGCGGGCGACGGCGTGGACCATCGGCACGGTCGCCTGCCCGCCGCAGGTGATCAGGTTCACGTTCGTCGCCTCGACGTGCGCGTCGCCGTTCACCGGCGGCACCACCAGCGGGCCGAGCTTCGCGGGGGTCAGGTCGATGACGCGCAGCCCCGCGTCGGCGTAGCGGGGCGCGTTCCGTCGGTGCACCCACGCCGAGGTGGCCTCGATGACCAGGTCGAGGGAGTCAGCGTGGTCGATGACCCAGTCGGCCCCCTCGTGGCTGGTGTCGAGCCCCGCCGCGGCGGCCTTGGCAAGGCCGTCGGAGTCCGGGTCGATGCCGACCACCGCGGTCAGCTCGAGGTCGGGTGACCGGAGCAGCTTGTACATGAGGTCGGTCCCGATGTTCCCGGACCCGACGATGGCGCAGCGCACGGCGTCTCCTTGTCTGTGTGGGATCTACGCGAAGTGGGCGGTGACCGGGCCGAGCCGGTCGAAGTCGGCGCGGACGGTGTCGCCCGGCGCCACGGCGAACGCGCGGTGCAGCGACCCGGTCATGACGAACCAACCGGCCTCGAGCTCGACGTCGTAGGGGGCCAGGGTGTTCGCGAGCCACGCGACGGCGGCGACGGGGTTGCCGAGGGCGGCCGCACCGGCGCCGGTCCCCTCGACCACGCCGTCGCGGCTGATGGCCATCCCGACCAGCCGGGGGTCCCACCCGTCGATCGGCACGACCCGCGGGCTGAGGACCGTCGCCCCCGAGCTGGCGAGGTCCGCGATGGTGTCGACGAGCCCGATCTGCCAGTCGGCGATCCGGCTGTCGACCACCTCGATGGCGGCGACCGCACCGCCGACGGCACGCCACGCCTGCATGGCCGTCACGCCGGGGCCGCGGAGCGGCTGGTCGAGCACCAGGGCGATCTCGGCCTCCACCCGCGGGGCGATCAGCCGGTCGAGCGCGATCGTGTGGCCGTCGTCGTGGACCATCGAGCTCAGGACCGGGGCGTAGTCCGGCTGGTCGACGCCCAGCATCTCCTGCATCGGCGTGGAGGTCAGCCCCAGCTTGTAGCCGACGACGCGGCCGCCGTCGGCCGCGAGGATCCGGCGGACGAGGCCCTGCTGGATCCGGTAGGCGTCGTCGACGTCGAGGTCCGCGCCCCCTCCGGTCAGCGGGGGGATGGGGGTGCGCTCGACCATGGCGCGGTGCAGCCGGGCGGCCACCTCGTCCAGGGCGTCGGGGTCGGTGGCGTCGCGGCTCACGCGCTGGCTCCTCTCCGGAGGTCGGCGACCTGGCCGCCGCGGGCGCCGGCGCGGTGGCCACCCCGGTGGCCCAGGCGGCGGCTGGCGACCGCGGCCGCCTCGACGACCGCGGGGGGGATGTCGGGCAGGGCCGGTCGCAGGCGCGGGGTCGGGCCGGCGACGCTGCGGGCGGCG